>QMQS01000065.1 GCA_003650585.1 Candidatus Woesearchaeota archaeon | reverse complement strand
GCCCAATAAGTTTATTAGCTCCTGCTGCCCTTGCCTTTTCAGCCATTTTTGCTATTAGGATGTCTTCAACCTTGCGCCCAATTATTCTACAACTCAGAAGGAAGGTGTCGATTACCCATGCCTTTTCTTCTGGTTTCTTTTCAATTATCACTACCCCTGTGATGCCATTGTCACCAAACCTGTCTTCCACTTGGGCACAATAAACCTCATAGCTTTGAGACTCGGCAAACTCCTTGATGTCTTGCTCGAGGTAGCGCTTGGTCGTCATATTAAACTGGTTGGTCTTTTGAGTGAGTTGGGCTATCCTCGGTATATTAAATTGGTTGGCTTTGTAGAGTGTAATCCTCATTTTGAGCCTTTTGAGAAACTCATCCAAGTTGGCCACTTTACCCATTAACTCTGTTCGCTTTCTCTGTTGGGCATACATCCTACCCTTCTGCAGGTCCTCTTTGGTAATTTGTAGAGTATTGAAAACCTTGAGATTGTCTATCACCTCTGGATATAATGCTATGTCCTCTGGAAGCTCAACCACTGTAACCTCTGGCAGCTGCTCCCTCACCAATGCCCTGTTGAGTTTGTCGTCATCTATAAACACCAAGCTACCCAGACCAATGTTGATTTCTTTGGCAATCTCAATCATGTTGCTAACCTTGTCATTCCAATTTATTTTCATGCTTGCGAAATGCTCCTCCCTTAGGAGCATATAGGGGTGCTCCCTGAGCACCTTGAGGGCGTCCTCTGGATTGTTCTTGCTGTTGATTGCAAGGATAATGCCTCGCTCGAAAAGGTTTAAAATTCGTTTCTGGAATTCAAGAAAGGGCAAACCCTCTTTCTCTGGTCCAAGTTTTATGCCCTCTATCCCGTCCTCACCTATAATCCCGCCCCATAGGGTGTTATCCAAATCCAGAACGAGGCACTTTTTGGTCATCGAGAGTATGGGTATTATATAGCCGAGGTACTCCTCACAAAGCTTTGGGATTATCTCTGGGGCGAACCTCATGTCTGCCAAATACTCAAGTCTCTTATCACTAACTTGAGATAGCCCATATTTCAAGCAAAAGCGGTTGAAGTCAAACACAAACACGCTCTTATTCTGCTTTGCATACTCCCTAAGTTTAGAATTTAGTGCCTCTATCATCTCTACAAATCCAAACTCCTGCTTGTTCTCAAGGATACCCATTGGGGAGCTTAGAGGCACCCTAAAGTTGTGGAGCAGCACAATTGTTTTTAGGTTATCTAGAATGCGTTCAACAAGCCCAATCAGCTCATTGTATGTTGCATCTATTAACTCGCGACGCTCCTTTGGGCTTAACCTGTATGGGAAATCATACCTCTTTCCGAGCAATTTCTTGGCATCCAGGATCAAGACGGTTAGTTGAGGCTCAAACTTATACAACTTGCTTGCTTTGTTGAGTATCTCTTGGGTATACTGGTTGTATGGGGCTGTGTAGACCTCTGCAGAAATACGGTTCTTATAACAGAGCACACTGAGCACTTCAGAAAACCACTTGAGTGTGAAGTTTGATAAAAAGGCAACCCTTATCTGTTTTGCTAATTTGGCTTTGCTCGCTTTGATGCGTTTACTCTCCTGAATGTACTCATTGAGAGTCTCACTCATAGCAACTCCCCCCTCATATTCAACCCCTGTGCGAGCAATATATAAACCTTTCGTTAAACTGAAATTCGTTGCATGATGCTTTTGTCTCGCTTCCTCCAATGGGCTTCCAACTCCTTTGGTAGCACACACCATGCATCTTTGAACCTGCTGCACTCTTTGAGCAAGCCCCGATAAATTTTGAGAGCCACTTTGTTGGCACTAATCTCTGGTTCAGGATGGGTGAGTATGTTTACCACACCACCCAGCTTGCGTATCTCTCTCATCTTCGAGATTTGTATGTCTAAAATCTCTTCGGGGCTATAGCCCAGGGAGCCGAGCATAAACTCCTCAGGGATTGTGGTTGGAATCTCCAACAGTTTGCCATAGAAAAATGGAAAACACGAGCAACACCCCTCTCGCCTTCCACTTAAGCCCCCAATGGTTGTGTCGTGGAACGAGGTGTCATAACCCAGATACTCTGCCAATACTTTTAGGAATCTTGGTGTCCACAGAAACACGGGTGACCTGCCACCCCTAACTTTGTATTGCTCTAAGAATGGTTTGCAACGCTCCAAGCGCTTTCTAATCCTCTCTTCCTTTAGGTAAGGCAAGCGATAATCATGTGTATCCCCATGGAATCCAATCTCATGACCCCTTGTTGCCAATTGTTTTAGTATTGCGTGGTTGAGTTTGTATTTGAAAGTCACGAAATACCAGGCAGATTTGAAGCCATGCCCTTCCTCTAGCCTCAAGAATGAGTTTAGCATTCTTTTATTCTTAAAGATAAAATCACTATCCACATCATGAGTTAGCACAATTGCAAACCGCTTACCATCAGGCCAAAACGGCACGGGTTTTTGGGTTGGGGTTTGTGTGCTGTGTATAAGCTCTCTTATGAAATCCACAGAGAAGTCGTATGGAAAGTGAGGAAAACCTGCTTGTTGCTTTTGCTTTATGCGTTTGCTTATTACTCGCCTCAACCAAGCCGGCACAAAATGCGGATGCAACCCTGGCACCCTTGCAAGAAGGGGTGTTTTGTTTGGGAGATACTCCTGATAGAGCAGGCTCTTGGCAAGGTTTAGCAAACATTCCAACTTAGAATCAAGCTTACCAAGCTTTATACCATAAAACCTCTCATATATTTCCTTTGTCATTTCTATTCCTGTTCATCACTCAACTATAAAAGTTTTTTGACAACAAAAGTTATATATATCTGTGTATTTTGGTGCTGATAGTGGCAAAGAGGAAGAGGGGCTCAAAGGAATTAAAGAAGAGGGTTATTAGAACTTGGAGAGGGCTTGAGTGGCAGGATTTTGCGTTGATTGGGTTGATACTCTTTAGGTTGATTCTGCTTTGGGTGTTGTACTCTGGTTTCAATCAACTGCCATCCCCGATTTATGGGGGCGACCTTTACCATCAACTGGCTCAGGTGAACCACATCAAGTACGGTGGCAACCCATTCTCATCCTTCTCTACCTTAGAGGGCAAGCCCACTTATTTCCCATTTTATGCCTTCCTTGTTGGCAATTTCGCGCGAGTTTTTCACCTTGATGGTATGAGTGCTATGTTCATAAGTTCTTACTTCTTTGTCGCCCTGAGTTTGTTGCTGCTATATCTTGTTGGTCTTAAGATTTTCAAAAACAAAACAGTTGCACTGGCTGGTGTGCTAATGTATGCAGCACCCCCTCGCGGCATTCTCAAATATACAGAATTTGCGAGGTATGTGGTTTACCCACTGTTTTTTGTGACCCTACTAAATTTCTTTCAGAAGAAGCAGAAGTGGCTCTGGGCAATTCTAACTGGGATTGTGTTTGGGATTGCCACATTAAGCCATGCCATGGGTCTTTTGTTCCTGATACAAGTAGTGTTGGGAGCATCCCTGTACCTGTTGGTTGGTAAGTATATCAAGCCCAAGGGGTTTGACGCAAAGGGGTTTAAGCAGGATTTGCTGAAGAATATTGCGCTAATTGCTATAATAATCGGCACAGGGCTGGCAATATCACTTTTGCATTGGAGCGAGGCATTTACAGCATGGCTTAGCGGAGAGCCCTTAGGCAACCTAACAGTGTATAAGTACACCTTTGGGGCATTCTTAAAGTTTGCATTCCGAAGCCTGTTTAGCTTTGGTAGTCCTGGCTCAGGACTTATGAGGGTGCTGTTTATTCTGGGCATTATAGCACCATTCGTCATTAGTAAACTCAATGCCATGATGAAAACCATTTACATTGTTTCTGGTTTGTTGCTTTTGTTGCCTTTTCATTTTATTATTACAAAGCCACTATTTGGTTTCTCCTTAGTGCCAAACCACATGGTGGCTCATGCGTATCCAATTGCTATTTTCTTGGTATCTTGTTTGGCACTCTACCTTATATTACATGCATTCGGGCGGTATGGGAGGTTTGTTGTTTACCTTATACTGGTGTTGTTGCTTTTATTCACAGTCGTTGAGTTTAGTACATACAAGAACACAAATAGGTGGGCGAAAGCAGGCACATCTTCGCTCACCCCGTATATGTTGGATGTTGCCCAATGGATAACCACTAACACAGATGTTAATGATGTGTTTGTTACAACAAAGGAAATAGCGTCTGCTGTCAACGCTCTGACTGGTAGAAAGTTCCTCACACTAAAGGAGAGCCATGTTGATTTGTTCCTTGACAGTTTCCAGAGGGAAGCTGACTTAGCAGTGCTGCTGTATGGCAACGACGACTCTTATAGAGAAGAGCTGATACAGAAATACAGAGCCAAGTATTTCTACTGGGATATATTTTGGTTCAGGAGCGAATTTGTGATTAATGAGAAAGGCAAACTAGTCTCTTTCTTTGACCCAATAACTGTGCCTGCCTCTCAAAAGTTTATTGATTACTTCGATAGGTTTAATATTAGCTATATAAGAACCAATATGGCAATAGACCCCTCCAAACGTGACAACAACCCACTCGTTAAAAAAGAGGATGTGTTGGTTGTGTTGCCGGCAGAGTTAAATTTCACTCACCCATGGTCAAGGCAGCTTGATAAGTATCTGAAGGAGTTGGTGTCGTTCAAAGACAAGGGAGGCACAGTCGCTAAAATATTTATGTTCAAACCAATAGGAAAATAAGTAATGCAAGCAGGTATTTTATGGTTGTAAGTAGGAGCAAACCACTCCCTGCAGTTAGTTCAGCCACATTATAATAGCATAGTATCTTGACTGAGAGGTTTTCTAGCACCCCGAGCCCGCTTATGGATATTGGGATGAGGGATGCCAGTGTCCCCAAAGCGAGAGCGGTCATTATGTACAACAGAGCCACATTCTCACCAAGCCCCCAGAAAATGAACTTGAGCATAACAAAGACCAGTGTCCATTTAACTGCAGTGATGATGAGATTAAGGAAAAGGTAATTGGCTCGCTTTAGAAACAGGGTGTTGGTGTCTTTGAGAATAAAGGCAATCTTGCTTGCAAACCCACGAAACAAATAACGCTTTAATATAGCACTCCCCCTGTTTGTTAGGGCAAAGAAGCCAGCCATGCACGCGAGTGCTAAAACACTCAAAAGAATTATGCCAAATATTTTGAGACCAAACAGGTGGACAATTCCAAATGTGGCAAAGCCAAACAGAACAACAAAGGTGAGCAACTTGTCTATTAAAGAGATTAAGAACCCCCTTGTATAGCTCACCCCATCTCTCTTTAGAAACACCATTAAGCTGAACTCTCCTATTTTGCTTGGCATGAAAAGCCCATAAGCCCAGGATTTGAGGTAGTACCTGAGTGTGCGTTTGAATGGTAGCCTTTCACCTAGAGCCAACAAGAGTAACTGAATGTTCAAAGCACCAAAAATAGAGTTTACAATGATAACAAACACCGCAGGTAGGAGGTAAATCAGATTAAACCCAGCAATTGAGCCAAGCAATTGCTCTAGCCCAATCTTGTTTATTAAATAGCCAATTAAAGCAAGGCTTATAATAAGCTTAGCTGTAGTTTTTATCCAACCACGCATGCAAAAGGGTTTAAAGTGAGGGGTATTT
>QMQS01000064.1 GCA_003650585.1 Candidatus Woesearchaeota archaeon | reverse complement strand
GATTACAAACTGTAACAAAAATATATAAATAAGTTTTTATTTGTTAATATTATGGTTCATATTTCAAACTTAGAGTTGATTGAGATTTTGAGAAAGAACGCACGAATTAGCTATGTGGATATTGCAAAAAGGTTTGGGGTAAGTGAGACAGCAGTAAGGAAAAGGATAAGGAATTTAGAAGAGAGGGGGATTATAAAGGGTTACACTGCTGAGATAGACCCAAGACAGTTGGGTTATAAGATTAGGGCAATGATAGGTGTGGACACAAAACCAGAGAGTTATGTTAGTGTTTTAGAGAAGCTTATGGGCATGGAAGACCTCAAGAGTCTCTATGCTTCCTCAGGTGATCATATGCTCCTCTTTGAGGTGTGGCTTGAAGATTCTTCTGAGTTGAATAGATTTGTAAAGGATATAGAAAGTATACCAGGGGTAACCAAGGTTTGCCCTGCTTTATTGGTTGAGAGGATTAAATAAGCAGGGAGCCATCTCTCTTAACAAGATGCTTGGAGCTCACAGCAAGAAATAAATTAACACTGGCAACAAGACACAACCCATGCAATTGCTTTTCCCAACCCCCATTATGTTGGGGATGAGCCCTATTGCACTTCCTACTAGGAGCACTAATATGCCAAGCAGACCTGAGAACCTCAATGTAAAAAAGAGTAGCAGAATGATTACCCCTAAGGAAAGCAATCTGTAGTTAACCACATTAACCAAGCGACAGAAGAGTTTGGCATACACAAGCACCAGGATGCAACTCAATCCAGAAGCAAACAGCACCACAAACACAAACAAGACCAGATGCTTCAAACTGAGCAAGGGTATGAAATGCTTTAGGGTGAGCACAGCACCATTTCGTGCCTTGCCAACTATCTGAAGCGTGAATAGTGACACAAAGAAGTTTATAGTGTTTACCCCTCCATTGAGCACTATAAACCCCAAAGTGCCTAGATGCCTAAAAATGGATTTACCCAAGATGGCTGCCTGGGCAGAGCCAATCCCAGGGAATATCCCTGTAATCAAGCCGCCAATGTTGGCCCCTAAAACCGATTTTATCAATGCCGTAGGAGGCAAGCTTAAATCCTCGCTCACGAATTGCTTACCAATCTCAGAACGAATAAAGAGACAGCGCATAAGCAAACTAATACCAAACAATCCAGTAAGCATCGGAAATATCGGTTGTTTGAAACAGGGGGAGTTAAGCACAATTAATCCGAGTGTGCCAGATAGCAGAAAAACGACCAAAGCCCAAAATCTTTTCCTCCAAGTATGATTTCTGAGTATGAAGAAAGCAATAAAGCATAGCAAGATTTGCCCCATAAACAACTCAAGCACAGGGTAGGCATGTTTTAAGACAAAGCATACTAACGGAGAGAACAAAGATAGGATTAGCACGCTTATTAACCCGCCAATTGTTGCCATCCTCACTGCTTCATAGCCATAACCCCTGCTTAGCAGTCTGTGTGCTGGGAGCACAAGCAATGAGGTGCCAGGGCTTGGCGCCCCAAGGAACACTGCTGGCAATACATCCACAAAAGTGTGGGTAAGCCCCATTGCAACTACAAAAACAGCCACAAATAAAGGATTAAAATTTTTAATTAAAACCAGTGAAAAGGAAACAAGGTAAACGCCCACTAAGTTAACATGTATTCCAGGGATTAGCCCTGTTACGCTACCAGCACAGACGCCCAACACAGCAGCGACTAATATCTCTAAGAGCATATACCCCAAACTACATGAAGTGTTTAAATGAAACTCGCCCCACTACCCGATGATTTTGCAACACAAGGCTTATAAATTTTGGGTTTTAGAATCAAGGAGAGATGATAGCAGAGTTTAAGGATGCGTTCAAAAACAACTTTTATCTAAGCGAAGAGTATGCACATTTTTGTGAGCGTGTGACTGGGCTCAGGTTGAAAGTATTAAGCTTAAAATCAACCAAACTCAATATACTCAAAAACAAGAATATTAGCATACACGCATACCCTAGTGAAGCGAGGGAGTACATGAAGAGGGAAGGGGTTTCGTTCCTTTCTGTGCTCCCCTTAGAGAACGATAAATCAGACAAGCCCTCATTTGTGGAATACCCAATTCTCTTCAGAAAAGAATATCAAATGGCATACAAAGGGTTTGATAGAACCTTTCGCAAGTATTCAAGAAGAGCGGATAAACTTGGTTACAAGTTGAGAATCTTAAGGGGATATAACAACCCTATGGTTGATGAAATCTATGCCCTGTATCTGCAACACATGAGAAGGGTAAATGGCTTTATATTCCCAAAATACTTTTTCGAAGAGTTCATGAGACTGCCCTCTTCCTTGGCTTTTCTAATATACCACAATAAAAAGCTGGTTGCATACAGCCTATGCTTTGAGAACTCAGACAACCTCTATTCCTCAATTGGTGGGAGTCACAAGGATTATCTGAGCAAGTATGTAACATATAAGATTTACAACGAGAAGATAAAGTACGCATGCGCTAGGAATCTAAACCTACACATGGGGATAGGCATCTCTGGCTCTGGCTACAATGTGTTCAAGCAGAGGGTTGGTGCTGTTTGCTTTAAATGTGAGAGATTCCCAGAAGAGAACATAGAAAAGGTGGTTTACCCCATTACAAAGTACAGATGGTTTGGGGTGCTTGCAAACATTGTGTCAAGGATTGCACCCAGAAAGACTATTTTTATGCTGATGCCATTCACTTAGCTCCAAACTTGGCTTTGTAAAGCCTTATAGCCCGCTCTATTGCCTTGTATGCCTGCTCTGGTCCGAGGATTCTGTAAACCCTTACCCTCTTACCCTGTAACTCCTTATAGGTTTCCAAGAAGTGCCTCAACTCCCTTAGGAAATGCTGTGGCACATCTTTAATAGAGTCCCACTCTGAATACCTCGGGTCATTTGCATGCACTGCAATAATCTTGTCATCCTTTTCCTTTGCATCCACCAAACGAACAATGCCTATCACCTTCACCTCGCAGATTGTCATAGGGTAAGCAGGCACATTAGAAAAAACAATGACATCCAAAGGGTCTTGGTCATCCCAGAGCGTCCTAGGGATAAACCCATAATCACCGGGGTAGTGGACTGCTGAGTAGAGATAGCGGTCCATCCTAAGAAGCCCTGTGCTCTTGTCAAGTTCATATTTAACCTTGCTATCCTTGGGTGTTTCAACCACAATGTTCACAACTTTGGGTGCCTTATTGCCAATCTCAATATCATGCCAAGGATGAGCCACCCTTTTTTCTACCATGCTTTTTGGGTGGTTGTGAGGGATATAAAAAATTATTGGTATACCACCTATCCGACACTGCTCACCCTGTAAGCAATTATGTTTGCTTTGCCTTTGTAATTATTCTCAACAATGCCCACCACTTCAATGCTCTGGTTCTCTTCAATGCTTAGCTCTTTTGGTTTGAATAGCACCACGCTAACCTCTGCTGGGTAAATTAACTTCAAGAAGGCAACCCTCTCTTTCTCAACCACACTAACCACCCTCCCAGTTAGTTTAACCTCCCGGTCGAGCTGAGCCAAATTGGGGGTATAATCCGATGGCTTAGAGTTGTCTGCTAGGATTAGCAAACCCAAAAGTCCCATAATGCTCGTTGCAATCGCAACCCTGAGTAAAATCGCCTCTCGCATTGTGTGTGCACAGATGGGAGAGTTTAAATCAATTCCCATGCCAATACCGAAAATGTTTCTCATGCAGAAGTAGAAGCAAGTACTATTTAATCTTCATCAGTGCGCCAATCTGGCCTAATTATTGTATCCTCAAGCTTCATTCTTCTACCCTTTTTGTACTCCACTAAGCCGAGGTATGCAATCATAGCACCATTATCTACTAAAAACTCGTTCGCTGGTACAAACAACTCTGCATTTCGCTCCCTGCACATTATCCTTGCCATTTCCTGTAGGCGCTTGTTGCAAGCCACACCACCTCCCAGCAACAGCTCTTGCTTGTTGCAGTGTGCCATGGCGCGCTCTGCAACCTCTAACAGCATAGCAAACACAGTCTCCTGCACAGAGTAAGCCAAGTCCTCTTTTGAATAATCCCCCTTGCTCAATTTTTGCTTCAGATTGGTGAGCAAACCACCGAAGCTGACATCCATGCCCTTAACCACATATGGGAGTTTCACATAATGCTTGCCCTTTAATGCCAGTTGCTCAATCTGTGGTCCTGCTGGGAAACCCAACCCAAGCTCTCTACCAAAGGCATCCAAGAAGTTGCCCACGCCCATGTCCAATGTTTCACCAAAGATTCTATAGCGGCCACCCTGAAATGCTATCACCTGGGTGTTTGCGCCAGAGGTGTAAAGCAGCACAGGGTCCTTTGCCTTTGTAACCAGCTTACCTATCTCCAAATGGGCAACACAATGGTTGACGCCTATGATTGGCTTTTTGAGTTTAACGGCAAACGCCCGGGCAAGGAACGCTCCGATTCTGAGTGAGTGCCCAATACCTGGTCCCTGTGAGAATGCTATCAGCTCAATCTTGTGTAAGGGAGTTTTCAACCTTGCTAATAATTTGGGTAGCTCAGCAACAAGGTAATCAGATGCACGGCTCGGTATAATACCACCCTGGGTGGTGGTGTAACTAACCTTTATATTCTCCAAAACCCTGCGCTCTGTCACAACCCCCAAGCCCAGAGTGTGTGCAGTTGATTCTATACCAAGGCAAAGCATACCTTAGCATAACCAAGAAGAGTATTTAAAAATTTCCCAATCAGATTGAACTCAACCACCATGTGGCTATTGAGAAATATATCAGCAAACCAGTAGCGTCCACAAGCGTGGTAATCAGAGGGCTACTCACAACCGCTGGGTCCAAATTGAATTTGGTTAGGATTAGTGGCAATAAACTCCCAACAAGGTTTGCCCATAACACAATAGCTACCATAGCCAAACCAACAATGAAACCCACTGCCCAGCCGCCTCTCCAGAGCGACCCCCATAGCCCGAGTATCGTGCCAAGCGACACACCAAGCAACAAACCAACCACCAATTCCTTCTTGATAACATTGAACCATTTTCTGAGTGTGATGTCGCCTGTGGCAATGGCACGCACAATCAGTGTGGCTGATTGGCTACCAGTATTACCACCACTACCTATAAGTATGGGTATGAAGAAGGCAAGGGCAACAGCAGTAGCCAGGGTATGCTCAAATGCAGCAATCACATTGGATGACATGAACCCTGCCACAGCAAGGAGTGACAACCAAACTATTCGTTTCTTATATAGTGTCCATACAGAGGCAGAGCTGTAGTTTATCCCAAGAGGAAGTATGCTAACCCCCTTCTCAATATCTTCCATAACCTCATCCTCAAGCACATCCATTATATCATCCACAGTCACTATGCCCAACAGAACGCCATCTTTATCAATGACCGGCAAAGCCACAAGATTGTGGTCCTCAAAGAGTTTTACTGCTCTCTCTTGGTCTTCGTATGGGGATATGGCGACAAACCTATAGTCCATAAGTGAACTAACTCTGGATTTTGGGCTTGCAAGTATGAGCCGTCTCAATGGCAGGTCGTCCAAGAGGTGCCAATCCTCATCCACAACATAGACCATGTTTATTGTCTCAGCATCCTTACCAAACTTGCGTATGTGGCTAAGGGCCTTGGCGATTGTCCAACCTGGCCTTATGGCAACATACTCAGGTGTCATCAAACGCCCCACGCTCTCCTCAGGATAGCCCAGCAACTTTAGGGTCTCTCTGCGAAT
>QMQS01000063.1 GCA_003650585.1 Candidatus Woesearchaeota archaeon | reverse complement strand
GTCTTGATGACACTCCGTAACCTTAAGGAGCTCAAGCCAGGGCGAGCATTTTGGATTATGCTTATAGCGTCATTTGCATTGGCTGTGAATGCTATCATAACAAAATACTTGCTCAGTTTTGCTGATTTTTGGACAATCTTCTCTTATGAAAGAGTGGGGGCATTCATTGGTGCAGTGCCTCTTATTCTCCTGAATTTTCATGATTTGGTTGCCACAGTAAAAAAGCACGGTAAAAGGGTGGTTGCTGTAATCTCGTTGAACGAGTTGCTCAATTTGGTGGGTGTGTTGTTCCTGATTCTTGCCACTGCAAAGGGTTTTGTGACACTTGTGAATGCTCTCTCATCTGTTCAACCATTCTTTGTGTTGCTAATCTCCTTAGCACTCACCGTTCGTTACCCTCACATCATTCGGGAAGAATTCACTGCCAGGATGCTTGCTCTAAAAGTGATGGCAGTTGCTATGATATTTACTGGTGCAATCCTAATTACATAGTGACTTCCTTTAGGCATAACATATTTATACCAGCAACACAACACACTCTTGGGAGGTGGTGTTTATGTCGCCAAATGATGAAAACTGTGTCTTCTGCAAGATTGTAAAGGGGGATATACCGAGCGTAAAAATTTACGAGGATGATGAATTCATTGCTATACTTGATATAAACCCCAACACAGAGGGCGCCACTTTGCTAATCTCAAAGCAGCATTACCCTAGTTATATTGTTGACATACCAGAAGAGCCATACACAAAATTCTTTGAGAGGGCACGCAAGATTGCCAAGCTTCTCGAGAAGGGCTTAGGAGTAAAGAGGTGTGCTATTGTATTGGAGGGGATGGGTATAAACCATGCACATCTGAAGATATACCCACTCCATGGAATTAGTGAGGAGTGGCATCCTGTAGAGGCAGAGGAGAGGGTTTATTTTAAAGCATACCCTGGTTATGTGTCAACGCAATTAGGCCCGCAAGCCTCACTAGAGGAGTTAGAGAAGGTGGCAAACAAAATCAGAGAAGCTACTAGCAACAACAAACTTTAAATAGCATCCTTTTTTCCAAGAGAGCTAAGGCGGTGTAGCTCAGCCTGGTTGGAGCGCTAGACTCATAAGTGTGAGTGAAGAGCCTTTGGCGATGATTTACCGGCTTTAACTGGGCAATCTAGAGGTCACGGGTTCAAATCCCGTCACCGCCACTATTCTACCACTATCAAATAGTAAAATTTATATCTTAACGTTTATTCCTTGAATTAATGACTTACCTAAGACCATTTTACCCAAGGACATTTCGCCTCTTTCTCACATATAGATGCATGTATGAGTGTGACCATTGTTTTATGTATGGCTCTCCACAAGAGGCTACTGTGATGCCTGAGGCGGACATGCTCCAATACCTTGAAATGGCAGCCAGGCATGGCATTAGAACGGTCTCCTTCACAGGTGGTGAGCCATTCACCTGTCCAGATTTGCTGAAAACAGGGATAGAGGCAGCGGTTGAGATGGGTTTTGATTTGGTGTGGGTTGAGAGTGCATTTTTGGGTCGGAATGAGGACGAAATTCAAGAGAATGCTCGCTTCTTGGCTGAGCATAATGTGGTTTATGTGACCTCACTCAATTCTTTCCAGAAGAGCTCATGTCCAGGGTGTTTTGATTTTGAGGCACAAAGAATAGCAGAATTCTCTGCTCTGCTTTCTGGAGATGTGAAGATGAGAGTTATTGGGCTTTATCTACCAGACCATATCCAAGAAGCAAGCCTATTCAAGCAGGTATTCAAGGAGGGCTTAAGAGCTCAACTTCTCACATGTCCTCCTGAGAGTTCAGAGCTTAGAGAGTTATTGGGTGATAATTTTTATTATATACCAGAAGGGGTTTTTGATATGCAACATCATAATGTCCCACTAAACATTCAATATGTGAGCAGAGTGGGCAGGGCATACGACAAAGCCATCAAACCTACAGAGGCTCTTGTAAAGCAACGCAAACAACCAGATTTCTTGTTAAGATGTTCTCAGATTCCAAGACCTGGCGAGGAATCAGTGGATTTAGACCAGATACTTGTACACCCAAACGGCAAGGTATCATTCTGTTGTTTACAGGACCGCACCACTGACTTTGGCTTGGGTAATCTCAAGGAGGATGGGTGGGAGGGTGTGATAGACATAATTAAGAGCCATCCTCTTTTTACCTGCACATATCCTATTAAGTTGGAGTTTATGGCCAAGCAAATAAGCTTGCATTTTCCTGAAGCAGTGCCCCAAGAGGGGTTCATGAATGGGTGCGAGGTGTGCAACCTGTACCACAAGCACCCAGATATCCAAAAGTTACTAAAATCCTTAGTTGAGAGAGGGTAAGAGTTTTAAACTCTGATTGTTTACCATTCAACAATGGATATTGGGGGTGGGGGAGTTGCAGATTAAGGCAAGGATTGCAAATAAGGATGGGATAGTTAGGGTTGAGACCTCTGGGAATGTGCTTGAGATACTCATAAATGAGGACATTGTGCATCCAGACAAGGAGTCTGTTTCACTCTGCTTCAAGGGTAAGGACTCCTCTGGGATAATTGACCTCACACCTGAGGAGATATTAAAGCTATATGAAACAGTGAAATCAAGAATTCATTTAATAAAGGGTTTGAGGATGCTCTCTGGTAGTGGCGCCAGGTTCTTATGAGTAAACTGGCTCTAGTTCCTGCTTTAGTGGTATTTGTTCTGGCAATCTCACGAGCTGTACTAGGTTATAATCCCTTTCTGGTCCCTCCTGTCTCATAATAGTGTAAAATGCATTTGGTCTTCTCCCATCTGCATTTACTTCATCTCTCAATCTTTCTACCTCTTGCCAGAGTTCCTCCATTGTTCTTGCCCTAATCTCTAGTGGAGCACCCACTGTCTCTCCCAGGTCAAACCTTGTCAGGTACATCCAATTGCTACCTGGTTTGTCTATCGCAGCAATCCTACCTTCACGATGATCAAACACAATTTGTAGTAATGTCATTTGCCTCACCTCCAAAGGAAACAGCAGGAAACCCCTATGATTTTTAAATCTTTTGGTTTTTCATCACCAAAAGGTGATTACATTAAAAGAATATACACAAGAATCAGAACAAAGGCGAACCCCCAGTAGATAGTCCAGAAAATATCATACGCTTTTGGTTTGTTTATCAAAAACTTGGGCTCCAGAACCAGAGCTTTCTCGCACTCTCTAACCCTAAGAATAGGCGCAACAAGTGAAGGATGCATCATATAATATCATAATGCTTAAGATGTAAAGTATTGCATTTACTGACATATGCATAATAATTGCTCTGATGTACTTTTAAAGTTTACTATAGCCCAACGAGGAAGTAAACCCCTAAAGCAGTGATTATAATGAGACAAATGAAGCATACCAGAGCTATAAGGAAAGGGGTTATGCGCTGCACTTTAGCTACAGTATACCCAGTTACTCGCCTCATTGTCTGAGTGGTTGGCTTAGCCACTTCCTTCTGCTCAAACTCAAACCTCACTGGCAGTTTTATGCCACCATTTACCTTCAACTCTTCCATGGCATTGGGCAACTGCTCCACATACATGTATGCTTCCTTTGGTAGTGTCTCTTTTTTGTTGAAGCTTAGGGTAACTTGCTTGCTCTGTTTTGGCAATAGTGTTAATTGCATTGGGCTTACACTTGTAACATCTACAATATCCTTACTTGGGTATATTCGATAAGATGCTGTCGTTTGCCCTGTGTTATAAACAATAATGCTTGCTTTAACCAAATCCCTGTTGTGAAAGTCAATGAGCAAACTCCCAGGGGTTACGCCTACACTGACATAGCCATAGCAAACACCAATGCTGAGTAATAGCATAACAAAAAAATTGAGTTGCTTTAACCTCATGGCTCCACACCCTGTGCCCAGAATGTTAGCGTGGCTTGCTCTTGCCCGACTCCATCATAGTCCTCTGGCACGTCCAACTTGGTGCTAACCTCAAATGTGCTATAGAATGTGCTTGGGTTTGAGGCAATATAACTAGAAAACTCATTCCACATCATTGAGTCCAAGAGCAATGACTCTGCAAAGAGACCTTGCCCATCAACTGTGGCAGACACTATTATGTCCCAGCCCCCTGTGTTGGCTATCACTATTGGATTTCCATTCTTACTGTAACCAGGGGCTATTTTTCCAAAATCAATACTTGCTGGTGTTACCTCAAAAGAGACAGCAGGCACGATCTCTGCACTCAGGGTAACAGTTTGGGTGTTGCTCCCAGATGTTACTACACTCACATTAACCCTGTTTGAGCGAATATAGCCATCCTTAGTGGCATACACATCATAACTACCAGGGTTTTGTGGGTGTATCTCTGCTATGCCATTTGTGTCTGTGGTATAAATCTCCTGGGCGAAGTGCACCTCAGCATCGTATAATGGGAACCACTCTAAATTGCCAGTGTCATAGTACTCAACTGTGACTGTTAAACTCTCTGAATTATCCAAATTCACAATTTCTTTATCCACACTAACCCTAGTTTCAATATCATCCCACTCACCATAAAACCAGAGCACATCGTCCCCATCCTGAATCTCATACTTATCTGCACCAAGCGGGGGTGCAATATGGTTTACCCTATAGTTCCATCCAAGAGTGCCAGCAGCTTCCTCATTATCTATTGATTTGATATACAAGGCGTCCCATGCCTCATAGTACTCTGCTTCATAGCCAAACCCACCAAGCCGAGATGCTTTATCCACAGTGGTGATTGCACTCGGGAAGCCAATCACATGCGGGCTGCCAGTAGTGTCTCTGATGGTTACAGAGTTTTCAACAGCAATATTTCCACTGAAAATCTGCTCAGTACTGCCCTCTATCCTTAAGCTTACCTCTCTTAGGTTAGAATGGATGCTTGAGTAGGGCACTCCGAGCAAGGCATTGATTGCATAAGCAGTGTTCAACACTGGAGACAACGAAGGGTAACTTGTTGAGAAGTTGAAGCTTCCATCTGTGTTTTGGAAACTTAGTAAGTCGTCCACTGGGCTCTTACCAAGGGCGGACTGCCATTCCACATCTGTGGGGTCTTGATTCCCAGCAACTATTGCATCAATTGCCCAGGCATCAGTGTCTGAGTTTGTTTCTCCCCAGGATAGAAAACCGCCATTCTCATCCTGCTGTGATTTTATGTATGCTAACCCCTCTATAATCACTGTACTTGAAAGGTCCTCACCAGCAGAAATAAGTGCCATGATTGCTGCACTTGTGTCATCCACGTCACTACTACCACCCACAGACCAACTCCAACCACCGTCACTGTTTTGGTGTTCCACAATAAAAGTCTTTGCATCAATCGCCTCTTGTGAGTTGCATTCCCCAGCAGCACACAAAGCCAACAATGCCCAGAAGTCATCATTCAACAGACTTGTGTCTCCAATCTGTTGGTTGTTGTGGAATCCCTTTACCCTCTCAACAAGGTCCTCACCACCGAAGAAGTGGGGGTCTTTTCCCATTGCCACAGCAGAGAGCAGCATCCTTGCCCAATCAGTGGCTTTGTTTGGGTCTAGCTCTCCCACATGGCTTTCAATGTATTGACTTAATGAGTCATTGGAGCCAACCCTCCAACTGTCTGAGTTCTCTCCAAGGGCATACACAGCCATGCTCACCCAGTTGCTAAGCGCTAAATCACCAATTGCTCCATTTGGCTCTTGCTGGGATTGAAGGTATTGCTTGGCCTTTGATATTGTGTCGTTGGTTGCGTCTAAGGGGAAACCCCAAGCAGTCTGGGAAACC
>QMQS01000062.1 GCA_003650585.1 Candidatus Woesearchaeota archaeon | reverse complement strand
GGGTAGAGCACTTGTTAGAGGAGATTTCGCCTGAACTGCTGGGTGACTATGAGTCATTGCTCCAACTACAGATGGCTGCAATCGAGCAGCAGTTGTATGTGGCAGCGAGATGCATTAACAGGATTACTGAGCAGAGGGTGCCAAAAGCACATGAATATGAGCGTGAGAATTGCCTCAATGGTCTCTATACAGGTTTGATAAAATCGGCATTAGCCCAAACAGACCCAAATAAGCAAAGCATCCTCACAAATATGCTAATAGGCCCTATACACATGACCCATTTGATGCTAGAGCAAGAGAGGATTACGCAAGAGGATGCCAAGTGGGTGGTACTGCAAATTGACATCCTGCTCCAAAAGTACAGCAAAGCCCATCCAGGATTTGAGTTACCCGAGCCCACTACACAGCTTTATAGGGGCTTGCATGAGAGGGTTTCAAATCAATTTTAACAGAAAACCTTTTAAATAAAGCCACTCCCCTTATTGTGCGTGGTGGGAATGGAACTCAAGATTCTTGAAGACAAAAAGAAGCTTTTGAGGTTTGAGATAAAGGGTGAAGGGCATACACTTTGCAATGCCCTCAAGAACGAACTCATTAAGGACAGTAATGTTGAATACGCCACTTACAACATAGCCCATCCCCTTATAGGCATTCCAGAGATGATTGTCAAAACCAAGCAAGGTACCCCTCGAGACGCCATAATCAAAGCAATTGAGCGTCTCAGAAAGAGGAACAAGAGTTTTATCTCTGCATTCAAAAATATCAAAAAATGATTTCTTCCAAGGATGGCGAACTCCTGGTACGCCTCGCCAGGGAAACCATTGTGGCACATTTTTCTGGCAAGCAAGTAGATATTGCAGAGTATAGGGAAAGGTTTAATGAAAAGCGTGGGTGCTTTGTGACCCTCACAAAGCGGGGTGCATTGAGGGGGTGCATTGGCTATCCCTTACCAATATACCCTCTGTGGCAGGGCATTATGAAAGCTGCAATTGCGGCTGCATTTCAAGACCCAAGGTTCCCATCTCTCAAAGAGGAGGAATTGGAAGATATTGAGGTTGAGGTGTCTGTATTAACCCAGCCCCAACTTATAAGAGTAAATGATCCTAAGGATTACCCAAAAGCCATAACCATCGGTAAGCACGGTTTAATAATAGAACTCGGCTGGAATTCTGGATTACTACTACCACAGGTGGCTACTGAATACAACTGGAGCCCAGAAGAATTCTTAGAGAATCTGTGCCTGAAAGCAGGGCTTCGGCCAGGGTGTTGGAAAGAGCCAGGGGCAAAGGTATACAGCTTTGAAGCCCTGGTTTTCTCTGAAAGAAAAGAAAGTAAGAGTTAATAGCCTCTTCTGTGTTGGATGAATATCTTTAGCCCAATTAAGAGCACTGCAACAACCGCAATCGATACTAGGATTATTGGAAGCAATGAGCGTCTTGCTGGGGGTTGCTCTTGCTCCCCTGGTGCTTCTGGTGCCTCTACAGGCTGCTCCTCTCCTTCGACTTCCTTGACTTCTTCCCCAACCACTGGTGCCTCTGCGGGCTGTTCCTTCTCTTCACTAGGTGGAGCAAGCTCCTCTTCAATGAGAGTAAAACTCATATTGGCAACATACTCTCCTGAGACATTTGTTATGCTCAAAACCTCTATCTCAAGGTCAAGAGTGTTATCATTATTCACATCCACCTTGGTTGCTTTTCCCACCCTAACTGTAACATTAAACGGAGTTGAGGAAATCTCTAATGTAACATCACTCTTTGTAATCTTAACCAATTCAGCAGTGTGATTCTCATTCTCTACAGAGAAGGATACCTTATCATGCTTCTTCAGTGAGAATTTGTGTTGGGTTTTGGTCATTCTATATTCCCCGACAGTTGTTGGGGCAGTAGTAGTTGGTGGTGCTGAAATACCCCCTCCAGCACCTCCACCGCCACCTGATATAGTGGTTGTGGTACCGCCTGTGGTGGTTGTGGTGGTAGTGGTAGTTTCAGGGGATTCAACCTCAACAGTAGCAGAATCCTGAAGCACATCTCCGATAAACACCTTTGTGGTGTAGTTACCTCCTTGATCAAAACCTGTTTCAGCGGTCCAAGAATAACTTGCAGAGCTACCTGCATCAATTGTTGTTGGATAATCCACTTTGGGGTTGCTGTTGAGTTGGAGTTTAATGTTGTTGGCAGTTGTACCGCCGATGTTGGTAATCTTCACATCAAGGGTTTCTCCTTCGGCATAGGTTGCAGGAGGATGCACATACTCAACTGTGAGCTTAGCAATAGCAGTTACCTCAACGATTGTGGTGTCAGCACCACTCCACGATTCTGTACCATCAGAGATAAGCGTATAACTAATGGTATAGGTATTAGGTGTCTCGCCAGTAACACTCCACTTAGCAGTACCAGATTCCTGGTCACTGAGTGTAGAAGGCATTGTTTTTGTGTTAACAATACTCAATCCAGTGCCAGGGTCTGGATTAGGGCTAATTTGAATGTTGGTAACTGAACCGCCGCTAGCACTACATTGAATCTCTATTGTTGTAGTAGAGAATTGGGCTAAATCTATGGTAGAGGATGTTATCTGCTGGCATGTTAGTGTTGCGGCATCTGCAACTGCAATTGATAGCATGAAGATAATCACAAGCAATATTGGGTTTCTCATCTTCTTTCACCTCCCTATGGTGCTGGGCATGTTTCTTCCACACCACAGTACGGCTCCTCTGGATTGCTTTCACACACCCTACAGTCAACACAAAGGCTAGAGTTGTACCAACCACACGGCGGTGAATTATCCAAGCATCCTGCCTGATTTCCATTATACTCCGAACAATTAATGTTTTCGCCGAAGGTCACATTAACCAGCACCTCATTCGACAACTCCACTTCCAGTGATGCATTTATCAATGCTGGAGATCCCGCAATAACCCCTTCAAGGGGTATACCCATCAGCAAATCATACCCCAAAACTCCAACCCCTAACAGAGAGGGTGTAAACTCATAAGCAAGCTCTCCAATGTCAAACCCTAGTACAGAGGTGCTCTGTGTGTTATAAAAGGCATCTCCAACATCAGTTGCATTAAACTCCAGAGTTGCATTAACAGTATATGCCTCTGTGTTATTAATTCTTACACTAAAGTTTGCACTCATGTTCACACCAACCTGAACCGCTCCCTCCACAGCTGGGAAACCATTTATATAAGGCATTGCGAAAACATGAGGTACGAACACATTCATTACTTCATCACCAGTTATATTGAAATTGTTCACAATAACCTCCATTCCAGTAAAGAGTGTACCCTCTGGCATTATTACAGATACCTCATAGACCCCTGGTTGCAACCCCTGGAATGAATACTGGCCAAAATCATTAGTGAGTGTTGTAGCGACTTGGTCACCATTTAGGTACAAACTAACACTCGCATTAATAACATAAGAGCCGTTCACTGTTCCTGAGAGCGAGGCATTACTAGTGCCGCAGTCACCACTAACAGTATAGGTATTATCATCAACTGTCCTCATAACATTTTCCATTCCATTATCCTCATAACTTGTCACAAATCTCACCACAACTTGCTCACACGGACTCGCATTCACTGCATTTAGCTCCACCCAAAGCTTAATCCAGTTCTGGCTACAATTCACTAATCTCTTTACTGTCACACCTTTGTCTTCCTCAAGCCCTGTGCCATTCCAGAATTCAAAGTATGTTTCAATCGCACCAGTCGCATTGCTCTCTAATCCTAGTTCGTAATCCTCTTTACCAGTACAAACTTCCCCCAAGTTGCACCCTTCACCCGGTATGGAGTCAAGTTGCACATACCACATCTCAAAGTCCTCCAAGGCATCTAGCTGTCCACCGCATATTGGTGACACACTCAGGTTTTCAACTGCAATTGTAAACTCAAAGTGTGTGGAGTTGTCTGTTATACCAAGCTCTTGGTTCACTAAATCCAAGTCTGCTCTAAGTGGTGGTGTGGGAACGACACCAAACCCGATATGCCATACAAGATGATCAGGTCCAATAAGGTCTACAATCTCTATATCATAGGTACCGTTATCAAAGTGATAAGGTGTTGGTGAGGCAAAGACTCGCCAATACCCATCAAAGTTGTTAATTTTGTAGATTTCTGTTCCATTAACCCTAACGCTCACATTGGTGGTGCCCATGTCTACCATGATAAAGTAGTCCCCTGCATCTAGTCCACTACCGCAGTTACCTGACCAACAGTTCCAATCTGCCGTGGCATTGATATCTGGTGTTGTGTTAAGGGGTGCCAACCACACATTACCAATTATACCAGCCCCGCCTGCCTTGGGAGGCAAGAAGCTGAAATTCCACTCACACCAACCTCCCCACTCATCCTCTACCCATCTACAACTGGTGTTGTGCATCGTGGCAGGTGAATTCAAGCAGTCTTGTTCGGTACCACATGCCATGCATTCGTAGGTACAATTCCATGGTCTCTCACACCAACCTCCCCACTCATCTGTGTGCCATTCACACAGCCCTGTGGCAGTACAGTTTGCCTCTGTATCGCATGCCCAACAGTCATCCGCGCTACACTCCACATATTTGAAGCAGAAGCTATTACCTTGGTCATCCTCACCTATGGTACAACCAACTGCTTCACACTTCTCTAGTGTGCAAGCCCAACAGTTGTCTTCATTGCATGGTGTCTGGCACCAATCAGCTGGTTCTCTGAGCCCAAATGAATTACAGAAAGTGCCGTCCTCGTTACACTCGCCCTGGTTGTCGCATGTTCCAGTTATGTCGGCACAATCTTCATAGCAGTTGTAGAGTTCACTCTCACTACAGAAGCCATCACCACAGACATCGCCAACAGCACAATCCTCAAAGCAACTACCACTTGCAAACTCCTCAGCTGAACAGAACCCATTACCACACCACTCTACATAGGCAATCCCCATCAGGTCCTCATCTATCCTCCCATCGTTGTCATCGTCCTTGTTGTTGTCAAACTCTTCATCAATAAGCCCATCACTGTCATCATCTAGCCCATTACCTGGGGTGGCATATGTTTCTACAGTGTATTCCTTCTCAAGTATCGCACCAACCGTAGCGTTGACAGGCGTACCATCCACTGTGATGTAGCTGTCAGCATTCCATGGGTTATCCTGCTCCATGACAATCTTTAACCTGTAATCCCCATCTTCAAACCCAGCATATAGTTTGCTGAGTAGTATTGTAGTAACATTATTGGCATATACAGTCCCTCTCTGCTCCTCTTCACCACTCATTGCCTTGCCAATCAATGAGAAATTCACCAAATCTTGTGGTCCAGTGTTGTTTACAAGCACCTCTATTCTTAGCTTGGTAGTTGAGAGGTCAAACCCAGGTGAAGTTATGTTGAACACCTTCTGTTGCAACTCCCCACTCAGTACTACCTGGTAGAGTGTAATGTTAACCACCTTGCTCTCATTGAAGTTTATCCTTGTTGTCTTCATGAAGTGCCTGAGCTCGCCCAACTTCTTTTCAACAAACACTTTCTTCTTGCCTTTGGGTATCTCAAATGCAAACGCTCCATTCTGATCCGTGAATGTCTCTGCTTTTCCAATCTTGATTAATGCATTCGGCACTGGCTCACCTGCAAGATTTTTAACAAAGCCGCTCACATTCACTGAATCAAGTTTAATCTCAACAGGGGTTATCACAAGCTCCCTTGCCAGTGCAGAGGGGTCAATGCCTTCTCTTATCGATGCCCCAAGTGGCAATATCAGTATACCAAACAGATAATTGCCTGGCTCTTTTGGTGTGAGTATCTTCAAACTTGCTCGGCTCTTTCCACTCGAATT
>QMQS01000061.1 GCA_003650585.1 Candidatus Woesearchaeota archaeon | reverse complement strand
TATTCCTGCCTTTCCTCTTACCTTTGTTAATCTTCTTTCTCCAATCTGGGTGAAGGTTGGGTCCCTACCCATGTCTGCTAGTTTCTTCTTTTCGTGGTGCTTGTAGCGTCCACCGCTTGGCTTTCTCCTTGAGCGAGTTTGAATTATGACCATGCAATTTAGCAACTAGCCCCTATTTAAAAAGTTTTTTATTGAAGGGTAAACTTTTTAAAATGTTACTTTTTTCTAATAACAACATGGAACAAAGCATGGGGTTGCTCGGTTATTCCAGAATGGAACAGATAGTGCTAATTGGGGTTGGTTTGGCTGCACTTGAGGAGTGGAGCACTATTGAATCCAAAGTTATACCTGAGTTTTCTAAGGTGTTTGAAGAGGAATACAAGGGTTTTCCTACCCCTGGAATTTTTTCACTTTTTACCAAAGGGCTCGGCTCCAATAATGAGAGTGTTAGGAGGTATACTACCACTATTTTACCCCTCTTCTTTAGTCAGTGCCAGTATTGGGGCACCAAGCATAGTGAAGTTTTCAAAAAGGCGGAGGAGGTGGCTTACAATCCCCAGGAAAATCCGTGGGTTAGATACTATGCCACAGTAGCTCTTTTGACCGCAATTCACACTCATCCTACACAATTAGAGATGTATATCCAATTAGTTAGAAGCCACTATTGGCAATTGCAGAGAAATTTAAGGGATGGTAAGAGAAGCTTGGGTATGCCGGAAGAAGAGGTTGAGCATTACTTAGAGAAACTTAGGTTTCTTTAATCTATTTTTTCGAGAAAATAAAATTATTTAAACCTAAACTTGTTAAACTAAGCGGGGGATTTAACATTAGCATTATGAAATCATATGTAATTGCAGTAATTGGCAGTGAGTTTGTTGGCAAATCCGAAGCATGCCACCATATACAGAAGTTCTTAACAAAGCAACATGGCATAAGTTGTTATGTCATTGATGAGGTAGTGAATTCTTGCCCAATGCCAGCCCAGATGGGCTCAACAGTGGAATCGCAACAATGGATTCTGGAAAAGCAAAGAGAGCTTATTTCTAGACTTGATGGGGTTTTTGATGTGCTTGTGCTTGATAGGACACTTTTGGATAATGCCTTTGGCTACTGGCAGTGGGCTGCTCGTAAAGAAAAAATCCCTGACTCAGTTATTAAGGCACATTTGCGCATCTGGGGGATTCGCATGACTCAAGAGCTTAGTGATTTGATTATATTCCTACACAACTTCCCTGCCACAAGGGAGATGATGCAAGATGGAAGGAGGCAAGGGGATCCAGAGTGGAGGGATGAGTGCTACCAAGCCATTCTTGCAGGGGTTGAGGAGTTTAGGGAATACACTGACACTCCCAAAGTGTTTGATGTTTATTCTCCGCTGGACAGAATCCCATTGAATGATAAGGAGGCAAGGATTGCCCAGAGGGCAGTATTGAACCAAGTTATTGAGATTGTAGAAAAAGAGGTTTTGCCTGATTTGTCACAAAGAATCAGAAAGGTTTAAAACTCTGCTTGGCTTTCTAAAAACAATGTGGGTATTTAATTGGGTTTTTGGTGTTTTGGGTTGGGTAATATTTGCTATTATTTTTGGGTTGATTGCTCTAATCTTCTTAGTTTGGGTGCTTATGGACATACTGTTGTCAAGGCTTTCCACGCCACAGAAACTCTTCTGGGTGTTTGTGGTATTTCTTTTTAACATATTTGGTGCAATGCTTTATCTCATTTTTTCAAGCACATTGAACAGTAGCAACCAGAAGGGCTTTAAGAGTAAGAGGCTTTTGAGGAGTAAGAAAAACCGCATGATTGCAGGTGTTTGTGGGGGTATAGGTGAGTACTTAGGCGTGGACCCCACTATAATAAGGTTGCTGTGGGCATTTTTTTCTATGCTGAGCCTCGGCACTGGTGTTTTGGCTTATGCGATTGCTTGGGTTATCATCCCAGAGGAATAGAAAATTTTATATACTCTTCTCTAGCTTTTACACCTCACAAAAGTGGGTGGTTGGATGGGTTTTTTATTAAAA
This sequence comes from Candidatus Woesearchaeota archaeon, assembly GCA_003650585.1. Taxonomy (GTDB): domain Archaea; phylum Nanobdellota; class Nanobdellia; order Woesearchaeales; family B29-G15; genus B29-G15. Next base: position 3,800 of record QMQS01000061.1, on the reverse strand, counting down.
GAGGGGTGTAGTGATAAAGCAAAACCAAAATGGATTGCTCCTTTATTGTTCTTAAGCTGTATTCTACTGTTTGGCGTTGCTTCACTAGCGATTAACTCCAGCAGTGGCAGTTCCGAGGAGTATATCAAGGAGCTTGGGGTTACCCTAAACAAATCAAGCCAGTATTTGTGGGATATAGGGCTTCGGGGTAATCTCACCAAGGTTGGAATCAGTGGCTGGGTCAAACCAGGTGGGATTGCCAGAGTTTTTCTGATTAGCGATACCAGTAAGCATTTGTTGTTTGATGTAAGTTACCTAAATGAAACTCCAAACGAATCGCAATTGCATTTCAGAGATTTATGTCTCGAAACCTGCGCCTTAGATGGACTGTCTCAGCAAAACTACCGCTTGGGTTTTGAGATTGAGAACACCACGCTTTTTGTATCAAATATTTCATACACCATTGTAAGCCCTACCCCAATATTCACTCAAGAAACACCCACTCACTTGGATAAGGGCTCATATTCCAACACCAGGGGGAAATCAATAGACTACAATATCAGTGCAGTAACCATTGGGAACTTAATTAAGGTGATTATTTCTTCCAAAAAGGGTGTTGTTACACAACTCCTTCCCAGGTCTGCAATAAACGAGAGTTTTTATTTCGGAACTTCAGACGGCAGAATGGGCTCTTTTAACTTGAGTGAGATAATAAACAAAACAGAATCTGAAATAGAAAACTTAGCCCAGAGGTACAACTCACATAAACTGGAGTGTGTTTTGCTAGACACCGAGTATCTTATTCATGAGGGTTATCAGACATCTGAGGGCATACCTGTTATCATCAAGCTTAATCTCTCAAAGTATATGACCAACTCAAGTGAGCTGGCTGAGCATGTTCCCAAAGAGGAGTTTGAGCGAGCAAAGGAGGAGTTTATCTTTAAACTCAAGAAAGCCCTAAACATAATCTCTGTTGACTTTGACGAGCTTGAACTAGTGGGCTCTGTTGCGGCAGAGGTAACCCCTGAGGTGCTTGATATACTAAACAAACTTGATGTGGTTGAGCGTGTGTTTTTAGACAGGAAGGTGCATGTGCTTTTGGAGGACTCAGTTGACATAATAAATGCTTCTAGGTTATGGGGGCTTAAGGATAGCGATGGGAGGAACATTACAGGTGAGAACATTACCATAGCCATTATAGACACTGGTATAGATTACACCCACCCTGACCTTGGTGGTTGCTTCGGTGATGGTTGCAAAGTGGTTGCAGGGTATGATTTTGTAAACAACGACAATGACCCCATGGATGATCATGGGCATGGCACCCATTGCGCAGCAATAGCAGCTAGCAATGGAAGTCTCCGTGGCGTAGCACCAGAAGCAAAACTCTATGGCTATAAAGTCCTAGATAGTGAAGGAGGTGGATATATCTCTGATGTAATTTCTGGGATTCAACGGGCTGTTGATCCAAATCAAGATGGCGACTATGCAGACCATGTGGATGTTATTAGCATGTCTCTAGGGGGCTGGGGTGACCCAGACGACCCACTCTCTGAAGCAGTGGATGCCGCAGTTGATGCAGGTGTGGTTGTGGTTGTTGCAGCAGGAAATTCTGGACCATGGGAGGAAACAATTCGGTCTCCAGGGTGTGCAAGAAAGGCACTAACTGTGGGTGCAACATGCAAGCCGCATCAGCTAGGTGTTGAGCGCTACTGTGAGGATATAATTGCAAGATTCTCGTCGAGGGGTCCAACCTCAATAGGGGGAATTAAACCTGATGTTGTTGCCCCGGGTGTAAAGATATGTGCAGCACAATGGGACAGTGCATGGGAGTCAGAGGAATGCTATGATGACTCTCATGTAGCAATCAGCGGCACTTCTATGGCCACCCCCCATGTGGCAGGGGCAGCAGCTTTATTGCTGCAAGCAAGAGGGCTTAATCCCACTGCGATCAAATCCATTTTGATGCTCTCAGCTAATGACTTGGGCTTTTCTCCCAATACGCAAGGAGCTGGGTTAATCAACCTCTTACAGGCTTTGAACATCTCTTTTTATACAGAGCCACAGAGCATAGGTTTTGGCACAGTCATTGGCTCAGATTTCTCTAGGGATATAACAATATTTAATCTTAGAAACACCTCCCTCACACTCAAACTTAATGTTACCCCCATTACAGATGAAGAGGGCAACAATTATTCTGTAGCAATTCTCAATGAAACCCAGGTTACACTTGCTGCATTCCAAAGTACTAATGTGCTACTGATAATCAATTTAACAGCAGAGATGGGTGGGGCTATGTTTGGGAGAGTTAGGATATTCGAAAACAATAATAGCTATTTTCTACCCTTTAGTCTCGAAAGAAAGACTTTTTTGACTGTGAGAGTAAAAGGAAACACGAGCTTGAGACCTGACATTATCATTCATAATGAAAACCTTGGCATAAAAAATTGGGCATTACAAAACCTTGATTTCATTGGTGATACTTACACTTTTGAAGTGGCCTCAGGTAATTATACAGCGTATGCCTTGGGCGATAATTCTGACCCCTCCTTGAGTTACATCCTTATGGGGCAAGTGGAAGTTGAGCCTTTAAGTACCACAGTAATAACTCTCAATCTTTCAGATGCGAGGGAATACAGTGTTAAAACCTCAGGAATACACGGCGAGGGATTAAAGCTATACCCTTGGATTCAAGGCTTTATTACCTATAGTAGCTCTGACTGGATGAAGTTCGTGTTTCAGAAAAGTAGACTAGAAGGGGACTACCAAACCCAAAAGTTGGTTTACATTTCAGACAAGCCCCAGCATAACCTCTCTACAGATATTTTGCTAAGTTATTTTGCTACTCCATTTGACACCTCGGAGACCCCTTTTTTAGCCCCTAACACCCACTATTTGGTTGGATTTGTTCTTCACAATGTGAATGCCACGACACCCACCATATTGAATTACACTGCAGAGCAGCTTTCTGTTTACAATTTCACGATTGGCTACCCAGGCGGTATACCCAAGAGGATTTTCAATACAATCTATTGGGAGCCACCTCAGCCACCAGGGCTTGAGTTTTATGTCCCTCTCAAATGGACGAGATTGGGTGTGCCCTTTAATACAGTCTTTTATGTCTATGGCTATGATAATGCCCCTCAAGCACATTCTACCAACTGGTCCTTCTCATACCACTTGAATCTCAATTATCTTGAGGGGGAGTCATTTTATGAACAAGATTTCTATGATAGCGCTATGATGGAAGTGTTTGGCTCAACTGATATTTACAGGGGGGTTAATCCTAGCACCCTTAAGAGTGCCAGAGTCGAGTTTGGCAACCCCCCCTATTTACCAGTCAATGTGATTTATGACAATGGAATATTGAGGACAGATGGTCCTTTAATGAGGGTTCGTAATGACTCAGCTTACCTATACAGATACACTAGATACAACCAAATAGATTATTTCACTGGCGAGAATATAACGTTCGATTTGCCTCAACCAAGATATGAAGTGTACGTTAATGGTAGTTTACAAGAGGCCAAGAATCTCACTAGTGGAGAGGAAGGGGTTTGGGATCAAAGCGTATTGAAATATTCGGTCACCTCATTAGGTAACTATACGATTAATATAACAATACCAAGTTTTTATCCTGTTTGGAATCTTACTATTCTTAGTGCCACTTTTGTAAAACCTGCTGTTGATATGCAACCCCCTATCCTCAATAACTTGCAAATATCTCCTCGGTTTATGCTTGGTAGCCCGATAAATGTTAGTGTGGATGTAATGGATAACATAGGCATATCTTCTGTGCTGCTTTATTATAGCACAAATGC
>QMQS01000060.1 GCA_003650585.1 Candidatus Woesearchaeota archaeon | reverse complement strand
TCTCTGTATAGATGTTTCATCATTAAACTAAAGCATCGGTCGCACCAGCTTGGTTCACCACACATAAACCTTAATGCCTTGAGACCAATATAACTCAGCGTGGTATACCTTTTGAGCAGCCCCTTTAAGTTGAACCCTAATTTGCTTATTCTTTCAGAAATCTGAAGTGTGTAACCCCTCTCCCCCTCTGCTATAGTACCACCTACACTTCGCACTCTAGAAAGCCGTGGAGCAATGTTTGCAATGATTGTGTTTAGCACTCTCTCGCTCAAGAATCCTGGTTTTAGGCTTGTTTGCTCCCATTGATAGCTCAACCTTGTATGTAACAGGTAAGTTCCTGGGACTGAGGGGCAATACTTCAATGCCATCTCTTCTATTGCTGGGGTAACTGCAAAACCTTCAAAGATAGTGGTTGATGGGAGGAATATACGCCAGCTGAGTGCCGAACCCTCTTGCCCTAACACCTCAATACCAATCCCTGCTTTCTCTTCTCTTTTGGATATCTCTTTTAGTATTGCTTCCAATTCACCTAGAGTTGGTTCTGCCATTTTTATTCCTCATCTGGTGATGTAAAGGCGTCTTTGTTCCTCTCCTTTAATTCGTAGAATCCTCGTTTGGATACCTCTATCATCCCATTAATAACGCTACCATCTGGTAGTACCTTTAACCAGGAGGCAACCTCTTCTAAATTGAGTGCATTTGCTGTTCTTTGAATAAGCAGAGTGGTGAAATACTCTACCCCACCAGGACAATACTCTGGTTTAATCTTTGGTCTAATCAAAAGCTCTGGTAAGTAGAGCTTTACTTCTGCATGGTCGGGAGCCATAGCATCCTCCTCAGGAATACTCACCAGAGGTACGTAATGCGGTGACACCTCAATCTGTAGCCCTTCCTCAATCTCAAAAACACTCTTTTGGAACTCACCTGGAATGCTCCAAACCTCCCTGTCCTTTTGCCAAAACACCTCTGGAACCTCCTTCTTGCTCAATAGTTGAGGGTAATCCCTCCCGAGAGGGTTAAATTCTAAATTTATTTCCGTTAGAGCAATAGTGTTAATAGAGTTCCCAACTTCGTATGAAGCCATCTTTGAGCACTCTGAGTTCCAACTTTTTCCAGAGTAGGGAAGCATAAATCTAATTGTTCTTATGAGGCGTTCTAAGCTCTGTACCTCTTCTAGCAATACCCTTTTGGAGTTCATATCACCTGGATAAATAGAGCGGTACTTAGTTGTTGCTATAACACTCTCTTCTGGCTTAGTGATTGGAGCAAAGGTTGTATCACAATAATGAGAACTGGCTACGGTTGCCACAATTGCCTTACCTATAGCATTTTTTATATCATGCTTACTTGCTTTCTCTTTGTCTGTGCTTTCCAAAAGTAATTTAATCTCCAACCCCACATCAAAGGAATCTCTACTTTCAATTAGTACGATTGTTGCGTATGTACTGAGACGGTGACTAGGATTCAATCTAGTTCCCAATTTGCTTAGGTCTAGTTTGAGTGTGGGTGGCCAAGAGACCAGTTGTGCACTCACACTATACCCTAGTACTTCTAATTCATGCTTGCCTGTTGCTTCATCTAAGAGCATCTCCAGTGGGGGACGCCTTAGCAAATGTTTGAGCGCCCACAGTTGAAGTGGATTTATTGCCATTTTCAGTGCCCTTACTCTTGGTTTGTTACCTCAGAAAAAAGCTCAGGATTATCCTCTCTGAATCTTGTGTAAACCTCATTGGCAATCCTGCACAGATTAGAGAGATTCTCGGAGGTGGGTCGCATGCTTATATCAAGGGGTATCTCCCCTTTGCTCATTCTATGCTTTACAAGTGTTGTTAATACTCTCGACACAGCTTCCACGTCTTCTGAACTAAGACTCATTGCTAGGTGTCCTGGATCCACTCCAATTCTGACATCCACCTCTCCTGTTAGGAAATATTGCCATTTTTTTAGGTCGAGGTCCAACACCCAAGGTTGCTCCCTCAAAGGCACAACCACATGTCCCCCATACACCATATTTTGGAACCATAACAAGAGCCCATTTTCATATTTTATCTTGTAGTAGGGTAATCTTACTCTGACCAACCATACCTCTGCGCCCATATCTTTAGTAGCCTCCCAAACATCAACCGGTAACTCACGCTTTAAAATTGGGGGATACAACTCCTTGACTTCGCTCCAGGGTTGTATTTGTAAGCCCTCTTCTAGCCAAGATGTGAGAGTAAAGTCGCCCTCAAGTTGGTTCATCTCATCTGCCACTCTACCTGAGAGTTCCTCCATTGCTATATCCCAAGGGCTTCTGTCCCCAATAAGGAACCTAATACACCTAAAAGCCTCCACAAATCTTTCTATACCTTGGGTGAGCCATTCCTTGGAATAATTCTGAGTGGTGCTATCCCTTGGTGGGAGATTATACGACTCCACTATAATCTCTTCAAACGGTCCTCTTCTAATCCCATTTATCGCCTCTATTTGGGGCATGGACTGAAGAACTGAGTTAGCCAAAACCTTCAACTTACTATCTGGCATTTCTATATCCTCAGCATAAACCTTCATCTGCCCCCTACCAATCAGACATCCCTTATGTGGCTGCAACTCAAACACCATCGAAACATCTGCCGGGTGTATCGCTAGGTCTAATGGTACGCCCTCTTTTTCAAAGCGGTAAAGAAGTGTGACTCTTTTTCCAAGACCTTCAAAACTCTTCTTTCGTTTCACTTTCCAACTAAACGTCATGTCGTATGGGTGTGGCTCCTCTACTAAAGACATGGCAAGAGGCTCTTTTATAGAACGCTCTGGGTAGAATTGGGCAACTATGTTGCCAATTTGACGGTCAAAGTACCAGTTCCTTACTCTCTCTGCAAGTCCCATAAGCTCATGGTTAATAGAAACAACTATAAAAAATTTTCCATTTCAGAATGGTAAAAATATAAAAATTATTTATGCTTGATGGCTGCTTGAGCAGCTGCAAGCCGAGCAATTGGCACCCTGTAAGGTGAGCAACTCACATCATTCAAGCCAATGATGTGGCAGAACTCTACAGAGCTTGGCTCACCACCGTGTTCACCACAGATGCCTATCTCTATCTCTGGCTTGACTGAGCGGGCTTTCTCAACGCATATCTGCATTAACTTGCCAACCCCCTCTCTATCAATCGCTTGGAAGGGGTCCCTTGCATAGATGCCCTTGTCTACGTACTCCTTTAGGAACTTTCCAGAGTCATCCCTAGAGAAACCGCACCCCATCTGTGTTAAGTCGTTTGTGCCAAATGACATGAAATCTGCCTCTTGAGCAATCTCATCAGCAGTTATTGCTGCTCTAGGAACCTCTATCATTGTACCAATCTCATAGCTTACCTTGCCCTCTGCCCCTATCTCCTTAGCAACCCTCAGGATGATATCCTTCACCAATTTGAATTCCTTCACATTGCCCACAAGTGGCACCTCAATCTGTGGTATTGCCTTTATGCCTTCCTCCTGGCACTCTATTGCTGCCTCTAGTATCGCTCTGACTTGCATCTCTGTTATCTCAGGGTATTTTATGCTCAGTCTGCAACCCCTAAACCCAAGCATTGGGTTGAACTCATGTAAGCTTTCGACCTTTTCCTTGAGTGTTGTGACTGGAATGTCCATCTCCTCTGCAACCTCTTTAATGCTCTCCTCATCCTTAGGCAAAAACTCATGCAACGGTGGGTCAAGCAATCTTATGATTACTGGCAACCCGTCCATTGCCTTGAAAATCCCCTTGAAATCCTCCTTCTGCATTGGCAGAAGCCTGTCTAGGGCTTTCTTTCTGCCCTCAAGGTTGTCCGCGAGAATCATCTCTCTCATAGCTACTATCCTATCCTTTTCAAAGAACATGTGTTCTGTCCTACACAAGCCAATACCCTCTGCTCCGAATTTCCTAGCCATGGCTGCATCATGCGGATTGTCTGCGTTTGTTTTTACTTTAAGCTTTCTGAAGCTGTCTGCCCAGGACATCAACTCGGCAAATGCGCCAGACAGCTCTGGCTCCACCACTCTCAGCTTGCCCTTGTAAACCTCGCCAGTGGTACCATCAAGTGTTATATAGTCCCCCTCGTTAACCTGTATTCCCTTAACAACAAAATATCCGTCTTTTTCGTTTACAGTAATCTCACCAGCACCTGTGATGCAGCACTTCCCCATGCCCCGAGCTACAACAGCTGCGTGGGAAGTCATACCCCCTCGTGCAGTGAGAATGCCCTGAGCAACATGCATCCCCTCAATATCCTCTGGGCTGGTTTCTGTTCTTACAAGGATTACCTTTCTGCCAGACTCTGCAAGTTGCTTTGCCTTATCTGCTGTTAGCACAACCTCACCAACTGCTGCGCCTGGTGAGGCAGGCAACCCTTTTGTCAAGACCTCTGCCTCATTCTTTGCCACTGGGTCGAGTTGCTTGTGCAACAACTGATCGAGTGAGTTTGGATCCACTCTGAGCACTGCTGTTTCTTTGTCAATGAGGCCCTCTTTGACCATATCCACTGCAATCTTAACTGCTGCCACAGCTGTCCTCTTTCCAGTTCTGGTTTGCAAGAGATACAACTTGCGATGCTCTATTGTGAACTCAAAATCCTGCATATCTTTATAGTGCTTTTCAAGGAGCTCGCGTACCTTAACAAGCTCATCAAATGCCTCTGGTATGTCATTCTTTAACTCATGTATCGGCTTTGGTGTGCGGATGCCAGCAACAACATCCTCACCCTGAGCATTAAGCAAATATTCACCATACAGCACATTTTCACCGGTTGCCGGGTTTCTTGTAAAGCCCACACCAGTGCCAGAATCATCACCGAGGTTACCAAACACCATTGCTTGGACATTCACTGCAGTTCCCATATCGTCTGGGATGTTGTTGATTCTCCTGTATGTTATAGCCCTCTTGTTGTTCCAGGATTTGAAAACTGCCTCAATCGCCAAATCCAGTTGCTGCTTTGGCTCTTGTGGGAAATCCTTCCCAGTTTCCTTTTTGATAATCTCTTTGTATCTCTCAACAATACTCTTAAGTGTATCTGCATCCAACTCAAAATCCTGCTCAACCTCCTTCTGCTTCTTAAAGTGCTCAAGAATATCCTCAAATTTGGCATGCTCCATCCCTAAAACCACATTGCCAAACATCTGGATAAATCTCCTGTAGCAATCATAGGCAAACCTCTCGTTGTTTGTTGCCTTTGCAAGGCCCTTAACAGTGGCGTCATTCAACCCCAGGTTGAGTATGGTGTCCATCATACCCGGCATTGAAATAGGAGCTCCGGAGCGCACAGACACCAACAGAGGGTTTTCTTCATCCCCAAACCTCTTTCCAGTTTTTTCCTCAATCTTCTTAATGTTTTCCTGTATCTCATTATCCAACCCCTCTGGATAGGAATTGGATTTCATGAATATTCTGCAAACCTCTGTGGTTATAGTGAACCCTGGGGGCACTGGAAGCCCTATTCTTATCATCTCACCAAGGTTTGCACCCTTGCCTCCGAGAAGTTGCTTGTCTGCTTTGTGTTCGCCAAAGAAGTATACATATTTACCCATAATTCATCACCCATGCAGGGGTGGTTTAAAGCCCCTTAAAAAGATTTTGGTGTTTACAGCCATTGAGCCTTTTCTAGCCAGGGGCGCACCAGCTCCCAATTTGACTTTTTTGCTTCTTCTGTGTTGCCATTTAGCAATTCAGTAACCAGGGCATAGTGGTGTGCTATAACCTCTATTGCAACACTCATTGCCTTTCTTTGCTCCCGCTCATTAACCTCCCTGCCTGCTTCACTGAGGAAATACTCTCCCAAACTCTCAGGTGTTGGTACGGTCCATCTATGAGATACTTCCACACAAGGGGCTAC
>QMQS01000059.1 GCA_003650585.1 Candidatus Woesearchaeota archaeon | reverse complement strand
TTTCGATGTAAATGTAGATAGAATATAAAAATTTAAATACTTTATTCGTATCTGTTTTTGGCTATGAGAATTGCCTTCTTCGAGATAAAGGGTTGGGAAAAACCTTTCCTAAGAAGAATGTTAAAGGAGCATGAGCTTGAGTTCTTCAAAGAGCCCCTAACATTGGATACAGCAAATCTTGCAAAGCAGTATAGTGTTGTTTCGGTGTTCATCTATTCAAAGATTACAAGAGAGTTGCTCAAGAAACTCCCCAAACTTAAGCTATTGGTAACGCGCTCCACTGGTTTTGACCACATAGACATAAATGCATGTAAAAAACATGGCATAGTGGTTTGTAATGTGCCCTATTACGGAGAGAACACAGTGGCAGAACACACATTTGCTTTGATACTTTCTATCTCTCGCAACATACACAAGTCCTACCTAAGGACTTTGAGGAATGATTTCTCAATTGAGGGGCTTAAGGGGTTTGATTTAATGGGTAAAACTTTGGGCGTTATTGGGACAGGGCATATAGGGCTCCATGTGATAAGAATTGCCAAGGGATTTAGCATGAGGGTGCTTGCATATGATATCCACCCTAACACAGTGGCTGCTGAGGTGCTTGGGTTTAGGTATGTGTCCATGGAGCAGTTATTGAAAAAATCAGATATTATAACCCTGCATGTACCCTATAACAAGCACACCCATCACCTCATTAACAAGCACACCATAAAACTCATGAAGCGTGGTGCCATACTTATCAACACCTCTCGCGGTGGGGTTGTTGACACAGAGGCACTCATTGAAGCACTCGATTCTGGAATCCTTGCAGGGGTCGGTCTGGATGTGCTGGAGGGTGAGGATTTAATAAAAGAGGAGAAGCAATTGCTTTATGATAAAGCCAACCTTGAGAAACTCGCACAGCTTGTAAAGGACCATATCCTGCTTAGCAGGGACAACGTTGTGTTTACGCCCCATATTGCTTTTTACAGTCAAGAGGCGCTAGAGCGTATTCTTGCCACCACTGTGCAAAATATTATTGCTTTCTTAAGAGGAAAGCCAGAGAACACTGTCGTGGTTAATCAGCAATCCTCATAGCCTCGCATAAGTGTGTGTTTTAAACTCGTAGAGCATTGCAGGTCTGTGTATGCCCTCCATTTTTGTTTCGTAAGTTGGTCTTATTGGAAGCCTTTTTGCCCATTTTCTAAAATTGCGCTTATCCAGCTTTCTGCCAAGAATGGTTTCGTATACCCTTTGCATTTCTGTTAAAGTGAACCTCTCAGGTAAAATCTGAAACACTATGTTGGAGTTCATTATTTCGTGCTTAAGCTCAGTGGTTGCTTCTTCTAGTATCTTGTTGTGGTCGAAAGCCAATCTTCCGACCTCTCTTATGTCAACCCACTCTGCGTCTTCAGATGTTTTGGGTTTATTTAGCTCTAACTCTTTGGAGTTTACTAGAGCAAGATATGCTATTGAGATTATTCTGCCTCTAGGGTCTCTCCCCTTATCACCATACGCATGAAGCATCTTTATGAATATATTTTTAATACCAGTCTCTTCGTAGAGCTCTCTACTAGCGCATGCATCCAAGCTAGGATCATCTGGCTCTAAAAAGCCCCCAGGTAAGGCGTGCATGCCTTTAAATGGTTCGTGCTTTCTTTTTATTAGCAATATCTTGAGGGCATTTTTCTCGACACTGAACACAGCAATGTCAGTGGCAACAGGGTATTTTGGGAGCTCTTGCATAACCAATTGCTGGGCAATAACTCATATTTAAACTTGTTGGTTATTGTATCATCTACAATATCTATTTTTGAAAACAGAAATCTTTAAATATAATAGTGTATTATATACACTTACGATGATAAAACCACACAGTAAAATTAAAGGTGTTAATAGAACACTAATTGAAAGAATACGCATTATTCAGGAAGAACTACCTGAGAGTCACAGGGCTTATACAGACAAATATTTCATTAGGAGCAGAGAGATTTTGGCTAAGGATGGCTACAATCCATGGATACGCTACCAGGTGTTTATTCGTGGAGGACCAATGCAGCTTCGTGGGGTAAACGAAGCAGTTGCTATAGTGGATAAATACTCAAAGCTGGATGACTCGGGTGGACAAATATACTTTCTCCCAGAGGGTTCAATAATAAATCAAGTAAGCTCCAAAGAGCCGGTTATGATACTGGAGGGTCCTATTCAGGAACTGATAGAGCTTGAAACTATGTATCTGGGAGCATTATCAGCTGGTACTAGTGGTTCCCCTGACTTACTATCAATAAAGGATGAGGCAAGTAGAATAGTGCAAGCAGCCAGAACCAAACCAGTGTTGTATTTTGGGGCTAGGCACTTCCATTACACCCTTGATGAAATAATTGCAGATATATGCAGAAAAGCAGGCTTCGCCGGTACCAGTACTGATATTGGGGCTATGGCTTGGGATGGAGAGGGCAGTGGTACAATACCCCACGCATTAGTGCTTGCATACAACAGCACTCTGGAAGCTGCTATCAAATTTAATACTTATATGCCTGAGTATGTACCAAGGATTGCACTAATAGACACCTTCAATAGAGAAATAGAAGATGCTTTGAGGGTTGCTTCGGTTCTAAAAGGGGCTCTAGCAGGTGTGAGGATAGACACATGCGGAGAGAATGAACCCCAGGGACAGAATGAGTATAAAGAGTTACACATTCCAAAGTTAACTGTTGAAGAAGAGAACAAATACCTTTACGGACATGGAGTCACTATAGCTGGAGTATGGGCATTGAGAAGGGCTTTGGATGAAGCAGGGTTTGAAGATGTAGAGCTATTTGTCTCGAGTGGCTTCAATGCCTCAAAGATCGAGGCATTCGTAAAGGCAGATAAGTTCTACAAGAGGTGCTACGGCAACCAGCTTTTCAGTGCAATAGGTACAGGTAGTGTTGCTCCTGGGTGTGTGTTTGCCACATCAGACATAGTAGCTATATACGACGAGACACGAGGGGTTTGGAAACCCAGAGCAAAGGTGGGGAGAGGCTATACCCCCAATCCTAAGCTAATACCTTTCTATAATCCAAGGAGGCGAGAAAATGTTTGAGCATATTGCAAAACCACTTGGCTATTGTTACTTTAAAGCTGCCCCTACCGAGTATGCATACCACTTCAGAAATGGCGTGGTGCTTCATGAGGGACAGGGCATAGGGTTCTGGTGCCAGCTTACAAGGGACAGTGTGATGCTCATCCCATTGAGCGAATGGGACGATCCATTTACTATACAGCACAGATGCAGAGAGAACCAGCTTGTTGCAGTTAAGGGCAAAATTTTGTATCAGATTGTAAGTCCTGAGGACTTTATACAGCATTACAATTTCTCGGTTCACCCTGTTACGAGACACCACTATACCACAGACAGAGAGAGAATGGTGAACAGACTAATTGACACTATCTCGGATTGTTCTAGAGTTAGGATAAGGGAAAGCTCTCTTGAGGAGTTAATGAACGAGAAGGGGGAGCTTGGAGAATACTTGAAGGAGAAAGTAAACGAAAGAATTGGTGAATGGGGTATGCGCTGTAATTGGATTTACATTGCTGCAATCACACCCACTTCTCCAGAATTGCTTGATGCTCTAGAGGCTCCATATAGAGAAAAACTACTAATGGCTAGGGATGAAGTCGAAGCAGAGCGAAAAATGGCTAATATTAGGTATCAGCGTCAAATCTCCAAACTTGAAGCTGAGGCAAGGAAGCAGGAGCTTGCCCAGCAGCTGGAGCTGGTGGCTAAGGAAGGAATGATAAGAAGAGAGAGGAAGGAATTGGAGTGGGAACTAGAGAGGGCAAGATTGGAAGAGCTGAGTAAGTATCCCCCTGGGGTGCTGGGGTTACTGGCTCTCGAAGCACTGGCTAAAGGGAACATTGGCACGATTAACCTTACACCCGAACTCTTACAGCTTTTGAGGGGTGAGTGAGATGCGTGTGCTCTTTGATGTGGATACCCAAAACGATTTTATGCATAAGCAAGGGAGTTTGTACATCCCCGGGTCCGAGGCAATAAAACCCAACATAACCCGCCTTGCAAATCTCTATCTTAGATACCAAGGAATTGTGTTGTGTGGGAGTGTGGACTCTCACACAGAAAACGATAAGGAATTTGAACAATTCCCTAGGCATTGTATAGTGGGCACATGGGGTTGGTATAAAATTCCTGAGAGCATACCATCCAAAGTTGGTTATTCGGTTCGTCCTGTCTATATACCTTGTGAACCACTCTCTCAAGAAGAGCTTGAGGAGAGCGTAGAGAGCGCTATGAAGGTGTTTAAACCTGAGCCATACTTGGAACCCTATCTACAGGAAGTGGTTAATCCAATTTACTTTAAAAAGCAAAGCATTGATGTTTTTGTTAATCCCAATACAGAAAGGGCGTTAAGTTTACTCCATCCCAATGAGGTGGTGGTGTACGGAGTGGCTACAGAGTACTGTGTAAGGGCAGCTGTGTTGGGGATGTTGAAGCGTGGCTACAAAGTGCTTGTGGTTGAGGATGCGATAGCAGCTGTGAATGAAGAGGCTGGCAAACAAGCCCTAGAGGAAATGGTAAGGAACGGAGCAATTCTTACTACCGCCAAAGAGATAGTGGGGTGGTTGAGATGATGCTGGAACAAATGATACAACTCGCTGAGATAGAGCCCCATGCCGTAGTAACTAAAATAGGGGAGTTTATAGTGAACGAGCTTAATGCAGCCAATAAAGCAGGGGCTGTAATAGGAGTTTCTGGAGGCATTGACTCAAGTGTAGTGGCTTCTATAGCCAACAGGGCCTTTACTGGCACAAATCTCAAGCTTAGAGCATACTACTTGCCCTCTGAAACTTCCCCGGAGTGGGGGGAAGCACTGGTAGAACAACTATTGGAATTGTTGCCAGGTGTGGTTTATACAAAGATAAATATCCAGCCAATTATTGACTCATTTGCCGAACGCGTGCCAACCTTTTATGATAAGTTCCATAGAGGTAACCTGGCAGCAACTGTAAGAGCAGCCATTCTTGCAGGTGAAGCAGCGAGGCACAACATGCTAGTGCTTGGCACTGGTAACAGGGAGGAATACTACCTTGGCTACTTCACCAAGCGTGGTGATGGTGCAGTGGATTTGCAGCCAATTCTACCATTATCAAAACGGATGGTACGAGATTTGGCAGTCTATCTGGGGCTGCCTGATGAGATAATTGTAAGAAAACCCACTGCAGGTCTGTGGGAGGGACAGTATGATGAAGATGAACTTGGTATGAGCTATGAAGAAGCAGAGCTAATCATCAATGGTGTGCTACAGGGTTTTGAACCAGAGGAGATAACCGAAATAACTGGTATAGGGTTGGATAAGGTTACTAGGGCTATGGAGTTACACAGACTCACAGAACATAAACGCAGACTACCAAAAGCACCCCAGCTTGAGCTTTCCTACAGAGATAGAGGAATAGAAGAGTGTACCAAGGCATTGGTAATTGGCAGATTTCAGATGGTTCATATAGGGCATGTGTACCTGTTTCAGCAGATAGTGGAGCACTCCAACATAGAGAAACTTTTGATAGGGATTGGCACACAAGGCAACACTCAGAATCCAGGCATAAGATACCTTTTCTCGTTTGAGGAAGTTCACCAGATGCTTGAGCCTCTTCTAAAAAACCTGGGCGTCTGGTACAAGTTTTACAACATTCCGGATATAAACAACCCGATAGAGTATGCAAAACATGTAGCGAAAAGAGTGCCTTTACTTGATGGGGATACTGTTGTGGTTTCTGGAGATGATGCTACGCTGAGGTGCTTTGCAATGTATCCAACATATAAGCCAAGGCAGATGCCCCTAATTAGTTCCTCACACATTCGCGAGTTAATGCTTTCGGGTAGACCTTGGGAACATTTGGTCTACAATGCAAGGACAATGAAACGCCTTGGTTATGTGAGAAGGCT
>QMQS01000058.1 GCA_003650585.1 Candidatus Woesearchaeota archaeon | reverse complement strand
GTATTTGCAGTAGGTCTCAAGTTGCTTGCCTCCCTCTTGCCATGCCTCCCCCAAAAGTCCTATATCAACCTCTTCCTTACCCTCCTTGAGTATCTCTCTTGCAACCGAGTCGAGGTCGTAAAAATTTGTTTCCAAACCCAAAGCCCAAATATACCTTATAAACTTGAACACATCTATATGCGTAATCCCTTCTATATATGATTCCTTGGTACGACCCCTCTTGTGGCTAATCCCAGAGTAGTTCAAACCTGGCTTGAAATCCACTCCAAGCTTTTGGGCTCGTATGTTAATATAGGGCAGATCAAACTCATCAGAGAAATAACCACATATTATGTCTGGTGCCTCTTCCTTAAGGATCTGAGCAAACCTCTCAATCATAGCACCCTCGTTCTCAACAAACTCCACATACCCCAATTTTGTGGGAAAGCGCTGCCAGGTTATTACTTTTTTAAACTGGGGTGTGTATACAGCAATCATAAGAATTGGGTTCTCATTTGGATTGTTCTCCTTTGCTCCGGTTTCAATATCAAAGGACAATAGCTTCAAATTGGAGATGGTCTCTTCACCAGAGGGAAGCAACTTGGTTGCCCTAAACACCCTTGCTTTATTCTTACTCTGCTCAAAATCACCTATTGCTGTGTATCGCTGAAACAAGGTTATTTTGTTATCTATGAGAAACCTGTTCACAAATTTTATGTCCCTTTCTTCAACACTCTCCACCTCATGGAGTTTTGCAATCTCAGCACTTATCTTTGGTATGTCTTTAGGTATAGGGGTGTGGCATTTTAGCATTCTCCTCTGCTTTAGCCCTTGTCTCTTTTCCACAACCTCCACTTTGGTTATCTCTGCTTCTCTTCCATCAATATTTATCTTGAAATTAGAGAGTTTTCTCTGTAGCTCTTCAAAAGAGTCTCCTTTTGGTATAACTAGAAAATAAGGGTCGAACCTTGGGTATTTAACGCAAACCCTCTCATTGCCACTCTTACCATAGAGATATAGTACTGCTCTTCCATCCTCTATCTTGTAAACCACATCTAGGGGATAAAACTCGAGTTGCGCCATCATGGCTTTAAAATACTCCTTGCTATAAATATCTATCGGGCAGGATTTATAAATCTGAATCCTTCTTTCTGTTATTATTGTGTCTCCCAATCTCGATTTTCTCTAAGCTCTTTCCATAATGTATGGCTGTCTCCTCGAGTGTCCTCAAACTCTCTTCAGCCATTCTTGAGTGGCCACTCCTAGCATTCATCCTTGCCAATTCGAGATATGTATTAATGACGAGCTCCCCCACCCTAGTTATTAATGCTTCCACTTCCTCATTAGGGGGTAGATGGTAACCCCTCATTACGCTTAGTAATCTCTCCCTTGCTTCAACTGCTGTGGCTATATCCCTGTTTTGAATTGCTTGGGCTATCTCCTGGCGTAAAAGGGTTAGCCCTGTATCCAAGGCAGCATTCCTAACCTCGTATAACTCTTGCGGTACCTCAATCCCAGTTTTCATGCAAATCTGCTCTAGTCCCACAAGAGATTCAAAGGTGCTAAGGGCTTTTTCATATTCTGTTTCTCCCAATAGAGTTTGCTGGGCCTCAGCTATTGCCTCTTTCAGATTACCCTTAACCATATCCCATACCAACTCAAAATACTCCTCTGGCAACCCGAAGCCGAACCACCATGAGCAAAACATATTCACTTGGCTTAAATTAAACAAACATGCTTTTATATTTCCCTCTTGAAGTGCCTCTTGAGCAAGTCTTATGTTGTACTCTACAGTTTTGGCATAAATCTCTTCTCTCCTTTGGCGTATCCAATCAAGCACCTCGCTTGTGTCTGGCTCATTGAGTTTAATGGAGAGCCGCTCCACCAGCTCTAGTAAACCCCAAGCGCTATAATAATCGCGTCTTTGGAGGGCATTTTCAAGTGTTTTCTTGCTCTCAGCTCTATGGCTTTGAATAACCCTGATTCCAAGGTCAGTGTAGGTTTTGGGCAATTCAAACCCGTAGGCAAGGGACACCAATGAAGCCAAGCTCAACCAAGTTTCTGCCTCTTGCGGAGTACTGTGATTGAGAGCCTCCTCTGCCTTTGAGATACATCCAAGCATCAAGCTGTACTCTGGCTCGAGTCGAATCACCATAGCCTCATTGGAATGGTCAATTGTTTTTAAATTTTTTTGGAATTACCATCAAAAAGAGGTAAAATAGCCAAAAATCTCAGATCGAAACACTCACAAACAAATTTTCACAAGATTTAAAAAGGGTATTGTTTTTGTTTGATTTTGAGTAAAGATGGACCGGAGAAGAGTACGAGACGGGTTTGTTCTTAAGCCACATCAAAGGGTTGGAGTGTTTGTCGACATACAGAATATGTATTACTCTGCCAAGCACCTCTACAATGCCAAGGTTAACTTCAAGAAGGTTTTGGAGCAGGCGGTTAATGGACGCCAGTTGATAAGGGCAATTGCTTATGGTATAAAGGCAGACATAAAAGAGGAAGGAAATTTCTTCGAGGCGCTCGAGAAAATTGGCTTTGAAGTGAAGACAAAAGACCTGCAGGTTTTTGTTGATGGCTCAAAAAAGGGAGATTGGGATGTCGGGATAGCAATGGACGCTATGCGACTAGCACCCAAGCTTGATGTTGTGGTACTTGTGAGCGGTGATGGCGATTTCCGTGATTTGGTTGAATACCTAAAGAGTTCTGGTTGCAGAACAGAAATAATGGCTTTCAAGAAGACTGCTTCCTCAAAATTAATAGGTGTGGCAGACAGCTTTACTGATTTGGCTTCTCGCAAATACCTTATAAAATGAACGACCTGTTGAGGATACTTGAAGGGATGAAAGTAAAGAGTAATGGTGTGAGCCAAAAGAGAAAGCCCATTAATCAAACCACATTCTCAGACTTCTCAGGGGATTACTCCAGAACACAGTCTCCTTCCTCTATTAACACATATTTTGAATGCCCGAGGAAATACTTCTACAAATACATAAAGAATCTACCCGCTAAACCAAGCATTCACAGGATTCGTGGCAAGCTTTTACATTCTGTGCTTGAGGACTTCTTTAACTTAGACCCCAGCAAGTTAACCCCCTCTCAGTTCGAGTTTGAGATAAGGATTGTGCTGCTTGAAGACCTCAAAAGGAAATGGTTTGGTATGATAAAGGAGATAGAGCAGCTTGGATTGAGCAAAGAGGAGATCCGTGCTTACTTTGAGGATTCAAAGCGGATGGTATCCAATTTTGTGGCACATTATACAAATAAAATAAAGCCCCTCTTAACCGAACATTCACTTGCTGAGGCATTTCAGTTGCTAACCCCCAAGCGTGAGGTTTTTTTGATTAGTAAGCGCTACAATGTGCAGGGTTATCTTGATGCCATTTACAAGGGTGAGAAGGTTAGAATAATAGATTACAAAACCTCATCCACAGATGAGTTTCGAGAGGAATATAAGAGGCAACTTGCAATATACTCCCTACTCTACAAGGAGAATTACGGTGTTTTGCCAGATGAGGTTGGGCTACACTTCCTGCTTTATGGGGAAAGGGTATTCCCTGTTACCAGTGAGTTGCTTACCTTGGGTATTAAGGCATGCAAATTCGTTCATAGCAGGACCAAGTCTGGCAACATGGCTGATTACCCAAAAGGTAAGAGGCCTTTATGTAAGTGGCACTCAGGGGAGTGCGATTTTTACGAGATTTGTGGTGGCATTTAGCTAGGGCGTTCTATTCTTGCTATAAACCCTAGCAAGCTCTCTAAAGAACGACTCTTTAACAAAAACCCCATCAGTTGGCAACAACTCAAGCCTCATATATTCTTTTTCAGGACCATAAATTATCCTGCCAACAACTGATTGTTCTAGCACAGTCTCGAAACTGGGGAATCTCACAGCCAAGCGAGCCACTCGTATCTCTAAGGTTAAGCCATCCTTAGTAAATGTCTCTAGGAGTTCATGAGGGGGGACTTCTCCACTGACACGCCTCCTCAGTTTTGTTTCATGGTTTGTGAGATAGTGCTTTAACTTTGCTAAGATAGCATCTTCATACTGGGGGTTTAGTTCTGCTACAAACCCCTTAAAGTGCTTGGCTTTCCCCTTTAAACGCTCTAGATTGCTATACATACTCAACTACAAAGCAATCTTCATTTTTAAAGATTCTGCTTTTTACCACTACCAAAAAGTTAACTAACTAATGGTGTAGCAATGGCTTAGCCCCACCTCAAGGAGCTTGTTTGGGTTGATTGGACCAGGGTGTTTGTTGATTCTCATTAGGAGTTGCTTTGAGTCATTAAGCACCAACTCTGCCAATGTGATGGTTCTTGTGCCACCATCTGCTCTAGTTACCCTTGCAAACAATCTTAGGCTGTCCCCATTCCCAGCAAGATACCACCTACCAGGGTTTACCTCGTCAGCATCTGCCAGAAGCAACTCTCCCAAGTCTGTTAGAACCTCGTCCCTCTTTTCAGGGGGTAATACAAGTGTCCATGCTTCAGCATCTGTTTTGAGTTTGGGTTGCATCTCAATCACCTCATGGCTTAGGGTAACAGTTGCTAGAGTTATAAAAGTATCCACCAATTTTTGAGAATATATCGAATCAGCTAATAAAAAATTCAGTAAAACAGTAATTTAAGCTAAGACATACACTTGTTAGGGTAAAACCACACCTTGTAATCCTTGAATTTTTCTCCCTCATAAACGAACTTCGCAGAGAAAAACCCCTCTCTATTTAACCATTTAAAGAAAACCCTGTCACTCTCCCAAAGGTTAAGCCTTGGGAGTTGCTCATCCTTTATCCATGCAAGTTCTCCCTCTTCACACTCGCTAAGTTTACCAGAGAATTTCTCAGCAATGAAAACAAACACATACCAGTCATCCCCCTTAAAGTTCTTGAAGAGGAGTAGCCCCTTTAACTCGGGTTTTTCTAGCTTTAATCCGCTCTCTTCCATTACCTCTCTAATGACACACTCCTCTGGGGACTCACCTGGCTTTATTTTACCTCCGAGACCGTTCCACTTTCCCTTGTGTATATCATCAGCTTTCTTTATCCTATGAATCATGAGAGTTTTTCCATTATGCTTCACATAGCAGAGTGTTGCAAGTTTCATCGCGATTATTTAAACACTATGGCAGCGTAGCCCACTGCATTTCTATAATCTCCTGTAACATCACCGGAGGTATAATACTGCAAGCATTTAACACTGCATTTTGGGAGTGTTCCCATAACAATCGCAATCCCTAAATAGCCACAGATTGTTGCTCCAGTTCGTTGAAGATACTCATAGAATCCCTCAACATTTTGCTCTTTTATGAGTTTGATTGCCCCTGAATCCAATTCATAGAGTCTCTTTTCACGCTCTAATTCGAATGGTAGATAACCGTAAGCAGGACCATAGTGAGTGAAATCAGAGCTGGCAATTAAACACACATTCTTACCGCTCTCAAGAATTACCTCTTTGAGATCAAGGATAAAGCGTTTGATGTTGAGTTCTTGCGACACTACAATTGGTACAAACCTGAGCTCTCGTAGGTGGTCTTTAGAAACAAACTGGAGGAATGGCAACTGTACCTCAATTGAGTGCTCCATCATATGGGCTCTGCTGTCCAATACCAAATCAGATTTTTGGGCTAGGAGTTTGGCAAAATCTTTATCGCATTTCACTAAGCCAAATGGAGTTTGCCAATCGTCAAGCATTATGCTGCTCCTACCTAAGCCGGTATGGTTTGGTCCAATTATGATGAACAAGTCTGGGAACTCTGCTTCACCAATCTCCTTGTAAACCCATGCAGCACAAGCTCCAGAATAAACATATCCAGCGTGGGGTGCTATAGCTCCCAAAATTTTGCCTTGCCTCTTGTTTATTGGCAATGCCCCTGGTCCTCTTTTGTTTGTGAAGCATCTCTTTATCTCCTCCTCTAACTCATGAAAATCAGAGGGATAGAATTGTCCAGCCACAACCGGCACCCTTACCATACTTACCTTATTTATTTTATAT
>QMQS01000057.1 GCA_003650585.1 Candidatus Woesearchaeota archaeon | reverse complement strand
TAATCTTTGCCTCTTGACTTGGTTGCTCTTCTATCTCATCCAATATTCCAGAGAATATCCCCAAGTCCTCTTCTTTTGGCTCTGACGGTGCAACCTCTGGCTCAACATGAGTGGATTCAGTAACCTCAGGAGTTGCCTCAAGTATCTCACTCACTTCCTTCACCTCGGCTTTGGGTTGTTCCTCCATTTTTTCCTCCTTGATTTCAACCTTTGAAATGCTCTTTCTAACATTAATCAAATAAGTCTTGCCCTCTGATACTCCAAACTCAACTGAGACATTGCCAAGGTGCTGCCTAACTGTGTGAGCAATTCTCGCTATAGAAACAATCTCATCCTCCTCTAAAACCTGGGTGTCCTTTGCCTCCTCTGGAAGCCCCCTCTTTGTGAATGATTCTTTTTGTGTGTCAAGGATAAACATATGCTGTTGCAAACCAACCCTTTTTGAGGATATCTGGTTTGTCTCTTCTGAGACAAAATACTCGTCTGGCTTCACATGCCTCAGGAAACCTGTTTGTCCCCAGAATGCACGAATGCGCAGCACCCCTTGCTCTGGAGAATCAACCTCACCAGCCTTCTCTGTCAACACCATCCTCTGAACAATTAGAGCGATTGGCTCTTGAGCTGGATGCTTTTGCCTGTACTCATACGCCTTTAAACTAAAGTGGGACATCCAGCATAGCTTGATGGCTTTTATCAATTCTGACTTACCTTTGATGTTGGTGTAGGTGTCAAGGAAGGGGTTTGGATCAGAGCACCTCAAAGCCACAAAGATTTCCCTTTGCTGTTTCACCAAATCAAAGGCACTCTTAACTGCTCCAGGGTGATAACCGAGCTTTAGGTAGCGCTTGTATAACTCATCTGCAATCTGGTCTGGGATTTTAAGATTCGAGATTAAGTTGCTTTGCCTTTCAAGAATTTCTTTTACATTCCCACCCTTGAGTTTGGTGTTGAGAAATTCCATCTCTGTCTTGGCATCATTGAGCTCAAGAACAGCATCAAACACCTCTTGGGTCACAACAAAGAACTTAGGCACATTAAAGCCCAACTCCACTAATTTCTTTAATTCAACTGCCTTACTACCAAAAATCTCAGCATTTTGCTCAGAAACCTCACTCATATCAGCAAATTTCAAACTAATCACCAGAGTGTACTTATATTCGAGTGGTATTTAAATTTTACTATTGCTGATTGTTCTACACCTTTCTCACTTTTACCCACAGAAATCTTTTTAAATCATCACTAGATTACATTAAGGTAAGGAGGGGGTTCTGGCATGGCAGGGGAATCAGCGACTACGAAAAAGACTAAAGTTATAGTAGTCGGAGGACCAGAATCCCTGCAGAGGTATGATATTTCTCTTGAACAGCCCAACTATAAGCTGTGTTTTGAGACTGACATCCATTCACTCGCGAATGCTGTAAAGAGCGGTGATGTGGCAGTCGTAGTTGTTGATCCTGGCTATGAGCTCCCTGGTTCAACTGTGAGTGAATTGCTAGATATATGTAGAGGGGCAAATCCAGAAACATACATCTTGGCTTTAGTGAGGACAAAAAGGGAGAGAAGTAAGACCATGAAAGAGTATCCCCAGTTCACATCCTGCTGTACACCAAACCGGGGCTTAAAGCTCACTCTCGACCATCTAGTTGGGCTTTACTTGAGTGAAGAGCTGCCCATACCAAGCAAGAATGGAAACGGAAGCAAGTACAACACAGGACCATTTAGTTTGACTGTGTGTGGTACTGGTGGGGTTGGGAAAGAGGTTGCCAGGTTAACCCTAATTGAGATGCCTGGCTTGGAGCAAATTTTACTTTACAATAGACACCCGCAGAAAGCCCTCTCTGTTAAGGAGGATATAGCTAGATCTTTGGATGCTAAGACAAGAGAGCTTGCCGACAAGCTGGTTGTGATTGAAAACTTAGACAAGGGGCTTGAGTCTGATTTCTTGGTTGTAGCTGTGAGTAATCCTTATGACCCAAGAGAGCTTCCAAGCGAGAACAGGAGGCACCATATGCTAAAAAGGGATATTGAGTGCTTTGTCAATGTGGCAGATGCAACGAGGGGCTACAATGGTGTCTTCTTGGTCTTTTCCAATCCAATAGAGGTTGTAGCAAAAATGCTCCGAGAAGCAGGGGGGAATTGGAAGAAAATAATGGGCATCTCACCAGATAGCGACAGGTTCAAGGAGCTCTTACTGAGGCACTATGAAGCCCGCTACCGTGGTTTGGTAAGAAAGACTGTGGAGGGGACAAAACTCGAGGTAGAGGGTGCCATAGTAATTGGTGAACACGGTGGCACTATGGTGCCATTGTATAGCCAAGTAATATTTCTCCATCAGTATGAGAAAGGGGGGAAGGTGGTGGAGAGGGCTATGCCGTTCAACAGATCAAAGACTTCCCTGAAGAATATGAAATCACAGATAACTTTGGCATTAAGGAACTTTGGAGACAAGGTGTATGTTGAGGGGGGCGAGCCCAGATACGAAAGTGGTAGGGTGCTTGTGAATGAACTGGCTAGAATTTTGAATCAGGGAATAACCTTTGGCTCAGTGAGTTACCTCTTTGGTAAAGGTGAGCAACGTGTTCCTGTTTATGTGCAACTTCCTGCAAGATGGGGCATAGATAGTAAGCATGGGATTCATATCACAGAGATAAAAACTCCAAGCCGTATACCAACACTCGCTCCGCAGAGCTATAGGAAGCCATTAACTGATTCGGAATGGACTAATTTTGTTAAAAGTTGTAGAACACTCGTGGAGCTCTACAGATTGGCAGATAAATTGGAGACAAATGTGAGGCGGAGAATGAGGGCTCGCTCACGGAAGGCGATACCAAATAGGAAACCCACAAGGGTTGGCTAAACCAAGCTAAACCAAATCCCCTGGCATAATCTCCTCGCCCTCTTTGGGCTCATACTCCCACATCAAAAAGAAGTATTTTCTGAAAGAGTCTGCCATTGCAGGATTCCTTATTCTAATCACTGGTAGTTGCTTGGGTGACATCTCAGCAAAGAACACAAACACAACCTCATCTGCACACACATTAATAGACACATGTGATGAGAACCTAGCAGGTAAGCACTTGGCAAATGTGTACTTCATCTTGTTAAGCTCTTTGACCCGGTCCTTTGCCTCTCGGTTGTAGATGTGCATCATCTTAATCTTCTTGGCTATCCTCCTCTTATGAAAAGAATGTATAAATGGACCAAGCACGTCCAATGCTGCGCTGGGTGCACCATACACATATATAGTTTCATTTCGCTCCAAAAACTCCTCTAGAATCATTCTAAAGGCAGTGATGCCTATGTAAACATTTACCTCTGGGAGCTCTTCTTTAGAGGCCTTTAGAAACTTGAGTTTTGGTATTAACTCTCTGAGGCGCTCCTCCCTCTCTCTAAGCAAGGTGATCAACCGCTCTGGCTCTTCTGCAAGAAAATAACGCTTGCCCTCCTTGACAGTGTAACTCACAAGCCCCTTCTCAGCAAGGCTCTTGAGTGTGTCGTAAACATTTGTGCGGTGTACTTTGCTCTCTTTGGATATCTGGTTGGCAGTGGCTGCCTTGAGTTTGAGCAAACTCACATACACATCAATTTCATTGCCACTGAGCCCCAGGTCCTTTAATACATCAAGTTTCATTATTAGTTAGTGATTATAAAATTGCTTTTAAAGGTTACGCTTTTGTTGTGTAAAGCCATGCGATAGTGTATGAATTTGTACAACCTAACTTTAAATATTTATCTGTTTTGTAAATATTACGGGGAGGATGAAAAAAATACAAACAAGGGTGAAGGATGCTGAACTCCTAAGGAGATTTCTCCTTATGAAGGATACGCTCAACCTTAAGAAGAAGGATTACTATTCCTTCCGTCACCTGGGGGGTGATACTAATGTGGGAAGCGTCTGAAGAGGTATTGGAAGACATCTATACCAACTTTGAGGAAGAGCTTGAAGAGGACCTAGTGACGCCAGAAGAGGCAGCATTCATGAGGGGCTATATGGAGTTTCCTGAAGAGGTAGAGGAATAATAACTCATTGCTCATTTCTCTTTTGTAGTTGAAGGATTTTTCTCCGACCAGTTAAACCAAAAGGGAAAAGTCTATATATCTGTAAAGAGTTTATTGCGTAAATGCTAGAGGACATGGACACTGCTGATGTCATTCAACTAGTAATCTCTTTTCTCCTAAGGGGCGCACTCATCGCAGGTATAATAACCTCTGTGCTCACAAAACACTGGTCATTGTTCTTCATAGCATTGCTCGCCCTTATTGTCTCACTCCTCCCTGTATTTATTGAGAGGAATGGCAAAATATTCCTGCCGATTGAATTTGAACTAGTAATCACAGGGTTTGTTTTTGCATCCCTGTTCCTCGGTGAGGGCTTTCGGTATTACGATAAATTTTGGTGGTGGGACTTAATGCTTCACGCTGCATCTGGGTTAATTCTCGGGTTTGTGGGTTTCCTGATTGTCTATACCTTCCTCCGTGGTGGCAAGGTTAAGATGAGCCCTGTGCTTGTGGCAATATTCAGTTTCTCATTTGCCCTTGCCTTGGGTGCATTGTGGGAAATCTTTGAATTCACTTTGGACAGTGCCTTCAATTTCAATGCCCAACACAACTCCCTCGTTGACACCATGTGGGACTTGATAGTGGATGCCTTTGGTGGACTGGCTGCCTCTATAATCGGCTATTACTATGTGAAGGGTGGGGACACACTCCTCTTTAATAGACTGGTAAAGAAATTCATAAGAGAAAACCCCTGGTGGTTCCGCTAAGAGAGTTTTATTAGGATATCAACAGGTAGGCTCTGGTGCTCTCCAGCAATGAGAGGGTTCACTTCTATTTCTGTTATCTCCTCAATCTCGAGTAACAGAGTAGACAACACATGCAGCATTTCCACTATTTGGGGGATTTTAACTGGGGGCATATTTCTAAACCCCCTAAGCAATTTATAGCCCTTGAGTTGCTTTAGCATTGCCTCTGCCTCATCGTCAGAAATAGGGGCCACTCTAAACCCAATATCCCGAATAATCTCTGTTAATATTCCGCCTATGCCGACTGAAACCACTGGGCCAAAGATGGCATCCCTAAGCCCTCCCACAATAAGCTCCACACCCTTAACAAAGACCTGAGCACAGATTTTGAAACCCTTAAGCTGACCGGCTGCGAAATTATAGAGCCTAGAAAACTCTGCTTTGAGTTCATCTTCAGTGTCAATCCTTTTAGACACCATGCCTGTGTCTGTCTTATGCAAAACTTGGTGTGAGTCAACCTTTAACACAACACTGCCATGTGTCTTAAAAAACTCAATATGCTCCTCCAGCTTGTTCGAGAAAATCTGTGGGGGCAGCCTAATGTTGAATGCGTTTAGAACCTGGAAACCCTCTTCAAGTGTCAATGTGTTTCGTCCTTGGGATTTCACATTTGAGATTATGTTAGCAACCCTTGATTTATCGAAACCAAGCATTCTTGGCTTGGCTTTTCCCAAGTTTAGATAATCATTATAAGTTGTTAGCATCCTAATTGCATTGATTGCCATCTCTGGGAACTCAAAATTTGGAATACCTGAGTCATTAAGCAACTCCTGTGCAATCTTCATCCTCCTCTCTTTACCAATGAAGTTGGTGATAATGGGTTTCTTGGCAGATTTAACAAGTTTTATTATAACCTCTGCTGTTTCGACTATCTCTGTCATGCTTTGTGGGGTTACTATAACAAGCACCATGCCAACGTTTTTGTCCCTAAGCACAATCCGCAAGCTATGCTCAAACCTCTTTGCATCAGCGTCGCCAATTATATCAAGGGGATTTCCAACATTGGCGTGCCCAGGTAGCAAGGTAGAGAGTTGGCTGATGCTCGATTCAGAGAGTTGGGCTAATCTAATCCCTCTTTTTGCACAGCTATCAACCGTTATAACCCCAAGCCCACCGCCATTAGTAAGTATGAGCAGATTCTCATTCTTCACACGCGTCACTTTTGAGAATATCTCAGCTGCATCAAACAACTCATCCAAGCACTCCACGCGTATAACTCCGCATTGCTTCAAAGCTGCATCAAACAC
>QMQS01000056.1 GCA_003650585.1 Candidatus Woesearchaeota archaeon | reverse complement strand
ATCCCAAAACATGAATAAAAAACCAAGATTCATATTAAGAGATATTAGAGAGCTCAACTACACCAGAGAGTTTGATGCCGTAATAATAATGCTCAATGCCTTCGGCTTAATGTCGGACGATGATAACTTTACTGTACTTAAAGGAATCGCAAGAGCACTAAAGAGAGGAGGCAAAGTGTTGATAGATTTGAGAAACCCCGAGATGTTGAAGCAAGGTAGAATCTACAAAAAAGTTGAAATTTGTGAGGGCAGAAAGGTTTACACAAAAACAAGATACATTCTTTCTGAAAAAAGAGTTCTAATCTTCAGACATTACTACAAAGGTAAGGAGAGGCAGGAGTATTGTATTGCCATCCGCCTTTACCCAAAGGATGAGCTAGCAGAGTTGCTGAGGGGAGTTGGCTTGAGAGCTGTGGCTTGGTATGGTGATTTTGAGGGCAATAGCTATGACCCAAACACCAGCCCGAGGTTGATAGTTGTTGCTGAGAAGTTGTAAGCGATTTTAGTATATATAACAAAAATTAGATAGGAATTTTTCTTTTTGTCAAGAATATAAGCAAAAAGTTTTAAATACTATTCTATTTAGTAACCACTATAGAGTAATCAAGGTGATTGCTATGCGTGTTCATTATTTTGGCGAACCAGAGCCAGGGTTGGGGCTGCTAAAAGGAACAGAAGCTCAGCTCACAGGCACACTCGAGAAGTTTGTTAACACTGTTATGGAAAGCGGGTTGTTTATGTGGATGTCCCTAACCGGAAGAGTACCTCAATTAGATGAGGGTATTGTGATGCACATTGCCAACCCACCTTTCGAAGGACCAAGGGTTGGTAAAGATGTGGTGGATGTCTCTGTGCATCACCTCGAGTATGGCTCACGAAACCCCGAGACCGTTGCAGATATACTCAGCAGAGTTATGAGAATAGAGGAGAGAGCAGTAACCCCATATGACCTAAGGGATGTTCAATTTGATAAGGAGAGCTGTAGGTGTGAGTGTTGCGTGCCAGCATATGGCTTGAGTTTTAAAGCACCCCATGGCTTTCTTGTTGGTGACTTGGGCACCACATGGGAGGTGGCTGCTTTTTGGAACCAAGGGCCATATTATAGCCACCCAAGGGTTGAGTTAAAGATAAACAAGGGGAAGAATGATATTCATGTGTTTGATATTAGAGTGACAGCAACAGGAGCAGCTGAAGCTGGAATTCCCACAAGGAAGCTCTATAGATTGGCAGAGAATCTAGCAGAGGCATTACCTACAGCTGAAACCAGGCTTATTAATCATAGGTGGGCAGGGAGAAGCTCAGAGATTATAAGGAGGGGTTTTGATTGGAATTATGGCAATCCAAGGATACTGAGTGAGGAGGAGATAGCCAAGAGAGAGCAACTTCTGAGGGGTTTTGGTAGGCACGGAAGATTGATGGCAAGGTATCAAGCCGCCAATAGGATTGACCCCAGGAGTGAGACAGGCACAAGGATGTATGAAAATCTAGAGGAAATCATCAGAGCTGGTATAACCCCAACAAAGCTTGCAGTTGGGCTTGCAATTCTCGTAACAGAGGCAGAGCATTGTAAATTCTACTACGAAGGTTTGCATAGGGACCCAAAGACAATAGAACAAAAGGTTGCAGAAACCATAAAAGAAACAGCAAGCAAAGTGGCTGATTTCTTAACACCAGGCATATTGGTGTTTTGGGACCCTGGGATGAGTGTAAACATTAGCAAAAAATGGAAAAACTTGCTATTGGGTGCATACTACTCTTGGGCAGAAGGACTCTAGAAAAACTTTTATAGTTTGTGTGCGACTGAGCGAGTATGATCAATGTGGAGGAGTTGCTCAGAAGATATGTTGATTTGCCGAGATTCTCAGATGGTAGGATAGATTACAGCAAAACCAAGAGCGCCCCTGTTCTAACCTGTTTTATTACACTCAACGGAAAGATTCTTCTGCTAAAAAGGAGCAACAGCGTTACAACATACAAGGGCAAATGGAACACTGTGGCTGGTTATATTGATGAGCCTAAGCCCATCCAAGCCAAGGCTCTGGAAGAGGTGCTGGAGGAAACAGGCATAACCAAAGAGTTAATATGCGAGGTTATAGAGGGAGAAAGCCTCATTATTAATGACGCTAACAGAACATGGATTGTGTTCCCTGTGCTTGTTAAACTAAAACAAATGCCAAAGCTCAGACTAAATTTTGAACACACAGAGGCAAAATGGATATTGCCCGAGGAATTACCCAAGTATGAGATTGTGCCAAAACTCGAGCTCAGCTTAAAAGCCATTCAGAGGTTTATCTGAGCCCAGTGCTTGTAAAGACATTCTCCCATCTGGGCAGCACTGCCTCTAAGGAATAGTTGGCTTTGAGCTGTTGGTGATAGAGCAGGGGTATTGCCTCATTATTCAAAGCAGACCTTATCCCTCCAGCAAATTCCTGGAGTGGAGCCACATCCACTCGCTCACCTCTAACCAATGCAGCAAATGCTGCTCCAGGGAATTCTACAATATTTCCATCAAACCCGCGGTATATGTCTGGAAATGACTGGAGCATTGAATTCACGCTTAGGGGTATACCATACCTAGCAGCTTCCAATACGGCATTCTCAAACCCGCCATTAAAAGAGCTCACTATTGCGATAACATTCGGCAAAGTGCTTATCTGTTTTAGCAATGCGGGGTAATAAAATCCTTGGTTGGAGCTACAGGGCTGCATCATGAGTTTCTCACCAAGGTAAATCACAGGAATCCCAAGCTTGCTTGCCAATGGCAGCACCTCTTTACTAAAGTACATACCACCATCATACCTATTGGGGTGAGTAAAGATTACCCTAGGCTTATAGCCAGCATCCCTAAGTGTCTTTGCAGACATCACAAGCTCAAGTAAACCCTTGCGTCTTATTGGGCGCACATTCGCCAGAATGTACAAATCATCTGGCTTAAGCTCAATTTGAGGATTAACCACCAAATGCTGTTGCAACACCTGTAAAAACTCCCTAGAAACACCTATCTCCCTGGGCTCAAACTCCTCTGGAACCTTGATGAAATCTGGTATTAGGTGTATTCTCTGGTGAGATATTCCACGCTTAACATATTCATCCAGTTGTGCATTGCAGAGCACAATATGGACAAGATTTTCAAGATTAACTGGACCAGGAACATCCTGTTTTTGGAGTGCTGCTGTCTCCTTAGGTAAGCTTGCATTGTCACCAAGCAGACCCCAAATCTTATCCTGCACAACTCTACGGTATGCTCCAACCCGCTCAGGTCTCTCATGTACTGCATCAGCAGAATAACTCACAAACCCTAGCTCATTGTGCTCCTGCATGAGCTCAATAACTGCTTCAGAAATCCAGGGTGGGTAAAACAATGTGGCAAAGTTATGAAATATAATTGCCTGGATGCCCTGTGCTTTTGCCTCCTCTAATTCCTGCTCTAAGACACCTCTAACCTGGTGTTTTGCATGCTCGTATCTAAGCTCATAGTAGCTGTCATCCCATAGCTCTCCCCCACTACACCAATTTGAATAGGTCTGGCGCTGTAACTCTGCGGCAACAGGATGGGCAAGGGAAAGCTCGGGCAGCTCCTTGATTGAAAAATCTGGCTCAAAGTTACCATACTCCCAACATACCCTACCCACCCTCAAATGCGGCTCTAAACCAAGGCATTTTAGAATATCTATTAAATTGGCCGCAATTATACTCGTACCGTCAGGTCCGTTGAATGCAGGCTCAAAGAGCAGTACACCTGCACCTTGTTTCGGCATATAGCCATTGCCACCTCTATTGCCTGTTGGGGTGGAAATAACTAATATTTATAGTTTTTGTTCTCTATGGCTTCTCCTTCCTTTGATTGGGTTTTATAGAGCTCTCTTCTCTTCGCAAGCTCTTCGTAAGCCCTCTCAAAGTGCCTCTTCTCCACTGTAATATCCCTCTGTTTCTTGCTCACCACCTCTCTTATGGCATTCATGCCTGCCTCTCTACAGAGTGCCTCTAAATCAGCACCACTCCAACCCTCTGTTTTCTTAGCGTATTCCTCTATGTTCACATCCTTAGCAATGGGCATCTTCTTTGTGTGCACTTTAAGTATCTGCTTCCTGGCCTCAAGGTCAGGGAGAGGCACCTCTATCTTCAGGTCTATTCTACCAGGTCTCAGCAATGAGGGGTCAACCAAATCTGGGCGGTTGGTGGCAGCTATCACAGTAACCTTCTCCAACTCTTCAATCCCATCCAACTCTGTAAGCAGCTGGTTAACCATTCTCTCTGTCGCATCTGTTAGCGTAAGCCCACGCACCTTGGATATGCTATCAAACTCATCAAAGAATATCACTGCAGGTGCAACCTGCCTCGCTTTGCTGAATATCTCCCTTATCTGACGCTCTGACTCACCCACCCACTTGCTAACCAACTCAGGACCCTTCACAGCAATGAAATTGGCATCAGACTCATTGGCGACTGCCTTTGCCAACAGCGTCTTGCCTGTGCCAGGTGGACCGTAAAGCAAGACACCCTTAGGTGGCTTGATGCCTGCCTTTTTGAATAACTCTGGGTTTTTCAATGGTAGTTCGATTGCCTCTCGTAGCAATCTTTTGGCTTCCTCCAAGCCCCCAATGTCCTCCCACTTAACCCTCGGGCGGTTGATGAGCACCTCACGCATTGCTGATGGCTCCACTATCTTCATTGCGTCAAGGAAGTGCTTCATCTTTACCTCTATCTTCTCTAGCACATTGGTGGGCACCTTCATCTTAAACTCTTTCAAGCTAGAGGTGTAGGGCTTCAGTGCCTTCAATGCTGCCTCCTTACACAGTGCCTCAAGGTCTGCCCCTGTGTAGCCAATGGTCTTCTGTGCAATATAGCTAAGGTCAACATCCTTTGCAAGGGGCATGCCTCTTGTGTGTATTTGAAGGATTTCCTTCCTACCCTTCTCGTCTGGTGGAAGAATCTTTATCTCTCTGTCAAACCTACCTGGTCTTCTCAATGCCTCGTCAATATCATCTGGGCGATTGGTGGCCGCAATAACAACAACCTGCCCCCTGCTTTTCAAACCGTCCATAAGGGTGAGCAACTGTGCCACAATCCTCTTCTCTGCTTGGTCCTTTATCTCGCCCCGCTTTGGAGCAATGCTATCAATCTCATCAATAAATATCACAGAGGGAGCATTCTTGTTGGCTTCCTCAAATATCTCCCTGAGTTGTTTCTCTGATTCACCATAGTATTTGCTCACTATCTCTGGTCCTGCAATTGAATAGAAATTCGCATCTGTTTCAGAGGCGACTGCCTTTGCCAAAAGCGTCTTACCTGTGCCAGGCGGACCTGTTAGCAGAACACCCTTAGGAGTGCCAATACCCAACCGTTCAAACACCTCTGGGTGTTTCATTGGGAGCTCCACCATCTCTCTAATCATCTCAATCTCTTTCTTTAAGCCACCGATGTCCTCATAAGATATCTCTGGGACCTGCATAGCCTCTGCCCTAACCACTCTATCTGAAACAATCACCCTTGTATCCGGAGTAATCCTAACGCACCCAGCCGGCGAGACCTTTGTGACAACAAAATGGAGATGGGTGCCCATTACATCCACAGTAATCTTCTGGTTTCTGATTACTGGTTTATCAAGGAGTTTTGAATGAAAATAAGGAGTAGGATCACCACTAAAGCTTATGTTTTCCACAGGTGCAATTGTAACACTCTCTGCAGGCTTGCATTCTATTGGAGAAATCTCAACCCTTTCACCAAGCGAGGTGTTGGCATTAAACCTAATCGTGCCATCTATCCTTATCAAATCAAGATGCTCGTCCTCTGGTCGAGCACGCCACACCACTGCCACAGCCCTACCCTTGCCTTTTATCTCTATAACATCCCCTGCCTCTAAACCAAGCTCTTCCATAACTCTGCTTGGTATTCTAGCAATGCTTCTACCCACATCCATCTGGATTGCTTCGCCGACAGTCAGCACTACCTTCTTTGAATTCATTTCAACCACCCCAAGTTTTCAAAAAAATAAGAAAAGATTTACTTAATCTTAATCTCAACACCCTTCTCCTGCCTCTGCTTTGGCTTTGGCACCTTCAACTCTAGCACACCGTTCTTGTATGTGGCCTGTATCTTACTAGTATCAACTCCCTCTGGGAGTGGTATAAACCTATAGAAGCCAGAGTAGGTCCTCTCCTGCCTGTAAATCCCTCGCCTCTTGTCCTCTTGCTTAATCTCTTCCTTCTTTTCTGCCCGAATCTCTAGCCCGTCCTCAGTGGCTCTCACCTTAATGTCTTCCTTGTTTATCCCTGGCAACTCTACTGT
>QMQS01000055.1 GCA_003650585.1 Candidatus Woesearchaeota archaeon | reverse complement strand
TCTGTGCTCTTATATTGGGTATCTTGGTGCAAGGCATTTAAAGCTCAATGCTAAGTTTGTTGAGTGGCTGTTTGCTTTAGTGAGCATCCTCCCTGTTGGAACCCTTCTTGCCATTAGAACCTTGACTTACACCTTTTTCGTGCGAGGGGCCCTTGTTCAGCCCACTTACATGTTTTTATACCTCTTTCTGGTTATGCTACCATTCTGTTTTTTGAACGGGTTTTTGGTTGTGGTTGTTGCACAACTGTATCCCATTACAAATAAACCGAAAAGGGCGGGTTTCGTTGTATTCTTAGACAATATTGGCGACATGCTTGGCGGCTTACTCTTTAGTTTTGTTTTGGTTTATTTTTTGAACACATTTCAAATATCTCTACTCCTTCTAATACTTGGTTTGTGTGTAGCAGCAATCTCTTCGCTCTTTAGGCATCGTAGATGGCTTTCCACAATCTTTTGTGTGCTTATCTTAATGTGTGTTATATTGCTCACTACGGTTGACTTAGACAAGCTCTCACTGAAGACAATGTTCAAAGGTCAAACTATAGTTGAGAATAGATTTACCCCTTATGGGAACCTGGTTGTAACAAAATTGGGTGATCAGTACAATCTGTTTGAGAATGGAATGCTGTATACAAACACAAACGATAGGTTTAGAGCCGAGGCGGTTGTGCATTACCCAATGCTCCAAGTTAAAAACCCAAAATCAGTGCTATTAATCTCTGGAGGAATCTCAGGCACACTCCTCGAAATCTTAAAATACAATGTCTCTGAGATTGACTATGTTGAACTTGACCCCAAAGTAATCCAACTTGGCAAATCCTACTTCAATTTACCAAATGACTCAAGGGTTAGGT
The DNA here is from genome assembly GCA_003650585.1 of Candidatus Woesearchaeota archaeon. Lineage (GTDB taxonomy): Archaea > Nanobdellota > Nanobdellia > Woesearchaeales > B29-G15 > B29-G15. Next base: position 5,496 of record QMQS01000055.1, on the reverse strand, counting down.
ATTACAACATAGATGGGCGCCTCTTTATGAAAACAACTCCCAAATTTTATGATGTGATAATCTTAGACCTCGGGAGCCCACTCTCTGCTCAACTCAATAGGTTTTATACTGATGAATTCTTTAATCTGGTAAAAAGCAATCTGAAGCCAAGCGGTGTGTTTAGTTTTCATCTACCTGGTGGAGAGAATTACCTGAGCAGCGAGCTTGCCGACTTCCACTCTATTATTATAGCAACTGGCTTGCGCCATTTTGATAACTTTATTGCGATACCTGGCTCAGTGGTTTACTACGTGTTCTCAGACAATAAGCTGAGTTACAACTACACTCAACTCTTGGCTCTGGCTAAAATTAACACCACATTCGTTAACCAGAATTACCTTAAGGGGATTATAACCAAAGACAGATTGGCTTCTTTTATGGTGTCAATCAAGCCGAGTAATGTAATAAACACTGACCTTAGGCCTGTGGGCTACCATTATATGCTTAGACAATGGCTTAAGCAGTTTAACTCAAATCTGTTGCCATTGGCACTACTCATACTTCTCTTATTGTTTTTCTATCTTAGATGTTTTAACCCTGTGTCGTTTGCTGTTTTTACATCTGGGTTCTCTGGCATGGCTCTCGAGTTTGTGCTTATACTGGTATTCCAAGTGGCATTTGGGTATGTCTACTCACAAATTGGCTTGATTATTGCTTGTTTTATGTTCGGACTAGTTGTTGGGAGCTTTATTGTGATTAGACACATGCAACTCGTCAAGCAGTTGCACATTGTTTTGATTGAGTTGTGTTTTTTGGTGTTGTTCTCTGTAATAATTCTCATGTTGTCTCGGCACTTCATCCCTGCATTAGGGATTTACTTGGCAAACATTCTCCTTGGGCTTGTTGTGGGACTTGAGTTTCTGATTGCAACCAAGTTGAAGATGACTAAGGTAAGGATTACCCTTAGTGAGTTTTACATGGCTGATGCCATTGGCTCTGCTATAGGGGCACTCACAACAGCTGTAATAATTGTGCCTATGCTCGGATTGATTGGGTGTGTTTGGGTCCTTTTCGGTGTAAAACTGCTTTCATTGGTTTTACTCTTGAATCGCAAGATTTAAAACACCCTTTGGATTCTTTTTTAAACATGCAACTCCGTAGTTTGGGTAGATTGCTTGGTGTGGTGGGTTTAGGTGCTGCTATCCTATGGGGTGTTGGCTGCGATAAAAAGACACCTATATACACAGGGTTTTACAATGGTAGAATTCTCCAAGTTAACATAATATCTCCGAGATTTTTGCACCGTCCGGATTATAAGGTTCAGGTGGTGCTCTATCACCTCCCTACTGATTCAAAACTTGTTTTCTATGACCATGGAAGTGGGCGGCTTGGTGACGAATTGGGTGACTTGGTTGAGGTTTGGGAGCATGGCAACTTGGTAACTCGGCTTAGAGTCCCTGGTTACTTTGAGCATGCAAGCCCCTATCCTGTTGTTAAGGGTGTCACAGAAGAAGCCCCGAGGGAGATTTGGAGGTTTTATAACAGTGATTACCAAGCAATTAGGGAATTGGTGATTCAAGAGCTAAAGCAAAATCCGTTTAAGTAACCGTCAAACTTAAATACAATTTCCTCTCCTTTTATTGTGTGGTAACACTCCAGAAACAGAGAATCAGTGAAGCGCTTCAAAGCCTTGCTACCACCTGTCCAGATTTGGTACTCACAGAATTGAGAGTGGGTGACAAGGTTCAGAGGTTTGAGCTTGAGGGTTTGGAAAAGAAGGGATTACTCCTATTCTATTCAATTGATAACCTCGAGTTAACAGAGGGGTTGGGCTTGCTCCCACACGAGGAGATTCCCTATACAGAGATTTATAAAACTCTTGTTTATGACAGAAGGAAATTACTTAGGTTGTTTAAGGGGAAGGGTAAGAGAGAGGGTCGTGACTTGGTTGTGCCTTACTCTAAAGCATGGGACAGGAGGGTTGGTGGTTCATTGGAAAAGGCAATAGCTATTCACCTCGCATCCCAGTCTAAGTTTCAGGCGTTTCTTATCAATGGGTTGTTCAAAGCTCAGGATGAGGACGATTTTCATTACTATGCTTACAATGTTGTTGTTCAGGGCACACTTGCAATGTTGGTTGATGCTCAGCATCCACTTGGTACAACAAAGGATGGTAGGATTGAGCCCTACATTGTGCCAATAATTGGTGTTCACAAATTAGAATTTCAATTGGCAGAGGGTTTTGCCCAAGGGAGAAGGTATAGGATTGTCTGAATAGCACAAATTATTAATATTTGATTCTATTACGAGCGTTTGGGATGGGTAAGAAAAAGAGGGGCACATTCTTAGATAAAAAGATAACGAGACGTGAGTTTCTAAAGTATGCACTTACTGGTGTGATTGGTTTTGGTGTGGGTGCTTATTTCTTGAGAAGGGTTTTCACATCACCCCTTGCTCTCAATAATACAAACCTCACAACCCCTAGCTCAGCCTTAAGCTGGAATGTGAAAGAGGCATACCATTACTCACAACTTGCAGGTGGATTGGTGGAGTGTCAGGTTTGCCCCAATCACTGCCGACTGACCGAAAAACAAAGGAGTATCTGCAGGGTAAAGGAAAACATCTCAGGTAAGCTTTATACATTTGTTTATGGAAACCCCTGTGCTGTTCACATTGACCCGATTGAAAAGAAGCCATTGTACCATTTCCTACCTGGTTCAGGTGCTTTCTCTATTGCAACTGCTGGATGCAACTTTCGCTGCCTCAATTGCCAAAACTGGGAGATTTCACAGTTCCCTCCAGAGAAGACCAACAACATCAAACTGATGCCTAAAGAGGTTGTTGAGTATGCTATTGCCAAGAAATGTAACTCAATTGCTTACACCTATTCAGAGCCAACTGCTTTCTACGAATATATGTACGACACAGCCAAACTTGCCCATGAAAAGGGAATCAAGAATTTGTGGATAACAAACGGCTATATGTCTGAGGGGGCATTGAGTGACTTCTGCCAGTATCTTGATGCTGCAAATGTGGACTTAAAGAGTTTTAAGGAGGAGATTTATAACAAACTCAATAGCGGACACTTACAGCCAGTCTTGGATACATTAAAGCTCTTACCCAAGAAGGGTGTGTGGCTAGAGATAACAAACCTCATTGTGCCAACATACACAGATGACCTTGACATGATAAGGGAGATGTGTAAATGGATAAGGGATGAGCTGGGAACAGATGTGCCTCTACATTTCTCTCGCTTTTCGCCCCATTACAAGCTGAAGCATCTCCCAGCCACACCATACTCCACACTCAAAAAGGCGAGAGAGATTGCTCTAGAGGCTGGCTTAAAGTATGTTTACATAGGGAATGTGGCAGAGCTTGAGGGACAGCAGACATACTGCCCCAAATGCAAGAAGGTCGTGGTGAGGAGAAACGGGTTCTCTGTGTTGGAGATAAACCTAACCAATGGCAGGTGCAAATACTGTGGTGAAAGAATTGCAGGGGTGTGGAGTTTATGAGAAACAAACAAATTTTGCTTACACTAGGTGTGTTTGTTTTAGGGTTTACTCTGCTTGGGTTCCACCTTGTTAGGAGTGGCTCCCCACATTTGACTAGAGTGCTCACACTCAACCCTTACTACACTTCATTGGTGTATCTCCTGGTTGGGTTGGCTTTGGCAGCAGTTGTGGCTTCGTTCTTCACTAAAACACTGTTACGCTTTATCAAGAACCCTGTGTCAAAGTTTGTTTACTTTGTTGTTTTGTTACCTGCCGCCATTTTACCTATCTTTAGATGCTATTTTAGGGTGCCATACTTGTTTTGTCATTTGTGCCCACGGAAATGCGTGTTTGGTGTTCTTAGGGCTTATGTGGTGCCAATGGCAGTTGTGATGAACCTAAAGAACAGGTTCTTTTGCTATAATGTGTGCCCCATTGGCAAGGTACAAACAGCCCAGGTTTCTTGCAACCCAAGGATGCTGAGAAGGAACTCAATCATACTAAGCTCTTTGTTCCTCATCCTCGCTGGTTTGCTGTATTTTGTTGTCAATCCAGTATCCCATCCACAACTGTTTGATGCCTTATTCAAAGGGCGCTATTCTTTTTCATTCACTGTTGTGGGGGTTGCGCTTGCTATAATCCTACTCTCATTTTTAGTTGCAAGAGTGTGGTGCGATAATATTTGCCCCATTGGCGGTTTCGCACGAATATTTTTAACGTTGAAAGCATTATTTAGGAAAAATGCTAAAGAACAATAAGCAACTCAAGCAATGGATTGCAATTGGTGGAGTTGTATGCTTGCTTGTCTTGCTTCTTGTTGGTTGGAAGCTTGGCTGGTTTGGGCATGAGCAAACACCAAAGAGAGTTGTAATAAGACCACCTGCAGTTGCGGGCACTTGGTACCCAGGCACACAGCAGGCATTGGAAAACACTGTTGCTGGGTTTCTCAACTCCTCTAGGCACAAACTCACCCATCTCAAGGCTTTAATAGTCCCACATGCCGGTTACCGCTTCTCTGGTATCGTGGCTGGCCAGGGCTATTCTGTTGTGCCACCTGGGTTCAGCAAAGTGGTTGTGATTGGCTTATCCCATCATTACCCCTTCACTGGCATCTCTATTTTCAATGGCACCCATTACCAAACTCCGCTTGGCTTGGTGAAGGTTTCAAGAGATGTATGGAAGTTGCTGTCTGAGGATGGGGTTGCTTACTATCCCCAAGCACACAAGAATGAGCACTCGATTGAGATACAACTCCCCTTCTTGCAGCGGGTTTTAGGCGAATTTGAGTTGGTGCCCATCCTCACAAGCAGAACAGATCCAAAGTGGTTGGCCTCTTTGGTGGAGGGGCTTATTGATGAGAGAACCCTTGTGGTGGTGAGCACAGACCTGAGCCACTACAAGCCCTATGACACAGCCAACATGATAGACAATAATTCTATTGAGGCGATACTTGAGCTTAATATAACCAAGTTTTGGAAAGAGGGGGACGCATGCAACAAGATTGGTGTGCTCACAATAATGCAGATTGCAAATGATTTGGGTTGGAAACCGGTTTTAATCAGCTATAAGAACTCTGGCGACACTTACGGAGACAAAGCAAGGGGTGTTGTTGGCTATGCATCAATAGCATTTGTAAAAGAGGGGCTCACTCAAGATGAGCAGCAATTTTTGTTGAAGTTTTCAAGGGACACCCTTGAAAGTATTTACAATAAATCAGTTAGGGTGAGTGTTGATGAGTCAAAGCTCAGCCCAGCCCTCAAACAAAAGCAGGGTTGCTTCGTCACATTAAACAAGCACGGCATGCTGAGGGGTTGCATAGGGCATATCCTTCCCCAAGAGGAACTCTGGAAGTGTGTTAGGGACAATACCATTAATGCTGCCCTGTATGATAGAAGGTTCGAGCCAGTTACGCAAGAGGAGCTTGGCGATATAGAAATAGAGATTTCTGTGCTCTCAGTACCCCAGCCCCTGAATTACACTAACGCAGAGGATTTGCTTTCCAAATTAAGGCCAAATATAGATG
>QMQS01000054.1 GCA_003650585.1 Candidatus Woesearchaeota archaeon | reverse complement strand
TGGGAACTCCTATCCCCCCAAGCATAGAAGAGTTCACCAAATAGAGGGTTGACATAATAATGCCAATAGAGAGTATCTGCAAGGCGAGTGGACCTGAGGCAAAAGTGTAGCCAAATACCACCAAGGCAAGTGAACCAGATGCGTATGGTGTGCCAAATAAGAGTCTAAGAACAAAGTCTGGATAAACAAAAAGTGTTAAAGCACCTGGAACCACTATAAACGGGCTGTATTTATAAAGCAGCCGAAGCCCCTGTGCCAGGCGTTTCTTGTTACCCTTTGCCCATAACTCAGACACCATCGGAAAAAGCACAATTGCTATAGAAGTCCCAAGATGGGTAAGGATTAAAGCAGTTGGTAGCACCACATTGTACACCCCCACCTCTGGGTATGTCCTAAAATAGGTTAGCATCATCACATCCAGATACCCAACTATCATTGAACCAAAAGAGTTGAGCATTGCCGGTAAAGCAAACATGGTGAGTTTCCTTAGTAAGACACTACTAAGTTTTAATGGTAGAGTGAGGTTGGCAAACACCTGCTTAGTTGGGCTTAAGAACAGTACAAAACTTGAAAGCCCGACAATGAAGGCACACATAGCCATAGTAGCGCCCCTCAGACTGGTAAAGAACACAAACCCAAGGATTGCAACAAAAAACACCAATTTCCAACTTAGGTTTAGTAAGCCCACTGCATACATCCTTTGAAACCCTGCAAATATAGTGTCTATCATTACCCAAAGGTACCAAACCAGAATAGCAACTGCTGCCAATTTCAATAACCCTGCTGCTGCAGGCGTCTTGAAGTAATATTTGGCAAGAAATGTGGAGCTCGCAATGAGAAATACTCCAGTAATGATGCTCAAGCTAAATCGAATTATGGCAACAATGGCTACGCAACTGTAAAGCTCATTGTATTTTTTCAATGCTTTGTAGTGGGATATGTACTTGATTAAGGCCCTACCAAATCCAAAATCAATAAGAGCAACAAGGAAGTAGAAAAAGGTCAAAACAGAATAAAACAACCCAAACTCTGCGGGGGTAAGCACCCTTGTGAGTAAACCCCTGGAGAGATACCCAAAGAGATTGGCGAGCATAAGACAAACAAACATAAATGCTGTTCGTGATGCAGCACTCTTATAGTAATTCACCATGCCTCTGGGAGAGAAATAAGTAATATAAAAACTATTTGTTTTTTGTGTACCACTCCACAAACAGCTTTAGCCCCTTGTCCAAGCTTGTTGTGGGCTTGAAGTTTAGCAACCTCTTGGCCTTGGTGATATCTGCACATGTTAGGGGCACATCTGCTTTGGGCATTGGCTGCTCAACAATCTTGGCCCTTTTCCCTGTAACCCTTTCGAGCGTTGCAATGAACTCGTTCAGTGTAACAGGTGTGCTGTTGCCCAGGTTTATGATTTCAAACCCAAGCTGCTTTTGTAGGGCTGCCTCAACACCTGCAACGATGTCTGACACATAGGTGTAATCCCGCTTTGAACTACCATCACCATACCGCGTTATGGGTTCACCAGCAAGTATTAGCTGGGTAAATTTGTAGGGTGCCATGTCAGGCCTGCCCCGTGGACCATAAACAGTGAAGAACCTCAAGCAAATGACATTGAGCTTGTATAGGGTTGCATAGACATAACAAAACAATTCTGCACTTCGCTTAGAGGCAGCGTATGGGCTTATGGGCTTATCCACAAGATCTTCTTCCTTAAATGGTGCCTTTGTCCTTACACCATAAACAGAGGAGGAGGAGCCAAAAACAAAGCACTTGACTTTGTGGGCTTTGGCAAGCTCAAGGAGGTTGAGTGTGCCGCCAACATTTACCTCCTCATACTCCTTGGGGTTTTGTAACGAGGCACGCACACCGCACTTTGCTGCCAGATGGGCAATTTTGTCAATCTTATGACGCTCAAACACCCTCGCAAGCCCATTGAAGTCCCTAATGTCTTGTTTGTAGAATTTAAACCCAGGGTATGCTTCAAGGATTTTGATGTTGTTTTTCTTCTGGGCTGGGTCGTAGTAGCTATCAAGATTATCCACAACCACCACTCTCTTGCCCTTTTTGAGCAAGCACTCAGCCAAGTGACTACCAATGAAACCAGCCCCACCAGTCACCAACACAGTCTCCATTTCTAGCGAACTAAATTTGGATCTATTTAAATATTATTTGGTAGCATAAGCTGCTTCGCCTTAATCAATGAAAAGCAGACATAAAAACAGGAAGTAGTAAGAGAAGAGGTTGACAAAGAAGGATACCTTAGCAGAAATCCTCCATGCCTCAGTGAGTTTCTTCTTCAGATAGAGGTATATAACTGGCATCTCAATTACTGAACTGAGGAGATACCCTGGAATCAGGAGCGGAAACAGCTCCAAGGCAAACCCTTTTGAACCGTATGGGAGCAGAAACGAGAGGAATACACCAAAAATGTGACACAAAAACTATATAAAACTTCTTATGATACCCAAAGCATATGGCAAGCATAAACATTCCTGAACACATATACGAAAGATTGCAGAAGAGGGTTGATAGCACAGAGGAGTTCTCTAGTGTAGAAGAGTACGTAACTTATATCCTAACCCAGGTTGTTGAGAAACTCGAGGAAAAGCAACAAGCCAAGGCTTACTCAAAAGAGGATGAGGAAAAGATAAAGGAGAGGCTGAGGAGTTTGGGTTACCTTGAATGAGTTTAGCCTCTGATAATCTTGCTATTTGCTACGCCCTGAAATGCCTTTCTCAGGTTATCTGCAAGAACATCACGCCACCCAACTTCTTGATTGATTTTTAGCCTCTCGCCTGTCACAATGTGCTCGTATTCATTGCCCTTAACACAGAAATACATCTCCTCAGGTGCCACATGCACCACTACAACCTCTTTAACATGCTCACACTCTTGGAAGTACCTCAAAGCAGAGTCCTCCATTAAATGCCCTGTGGAGCCATCAGCCAAGCCATTCACTCCAGTGCCCTCTCTTGATATTTTTGTACTCAGTAGCTGGTCAATGGTCACAACCCCGTGCCTCCTGTTGTTCTGCTGTGCCTCACGCCACCTCTCAATGTCAGCGCATTCACCAGTGATCGGGTCAAGTGCAAAACCCCTATAGGGGTCATAGTCATAAATACCATCTGTTCTCTTAACCAGGATGACTCTCTCAGCACCGTATAACTCTGCAATGGCAATGGTATGAGTGTCTGAGTCTGCAAGTGGAATCCTATGCATAGCCAGTATGTAATGCGGAGCAATTGTCATAAGAATCATTTTCCTTGTGAAATCCTGGTTCACAAAATAAAAGTCCTCGCTCTCAATCTTAACACAATACCCTGGGCTAATCTGCTTCAAAAGAGAGAAGACCAGCATTGAGTTTGCCACCAGAATAATCTATCACCTAACAACCATGTGCTTGGACACAATAGAGCAACTTGGAGGGAATGAGCAAGGTTGATTATAACCCAAAAGGCAAGATTTTTCTTTTGTGATCTTAGAACTCTATTCCCTTTCTTGCATTTTGCCCCTGGTCAAATGGATGTTTGAGTTTCTTGATATGGGAGGCGTAATCAGCCATCTCAATTATTTCTTTTGGGGCATCCCGACCTGTCAAAACAAGCTCTGCCCCGCGTAGCTCAATCAACCCAAGCACATCATCAGGCCTTAAAGCACCAAGCTTTAGGGCAGTGAGCACCTCATCAAGCACAACCAAGGCATACTTCTTGCTCAAGATTGCCTCTCTTACAAACTCTATGCCCTTCTCACATAACTCAATATCCCTTGCCCTAGCACACCTTAGCAAGATACCTTCACCAAAGCACTCACACTTTATGCCAAGTTTCTTGAGCACTCGCAGCTCTGAGCTTGAGCAATCCTTGAGGAACTGCACAAAGAGCACTCTCAGCCCAGCACCAACTGCTCTAACAGCAAGCCCAACTGCAGCTGTTGTTTTACCCTTACCATCACCTGTGTAAACATGCACCTTGTCAAACTTCATTGCCTCAACCACACTGAGAGTACCCACAGTTCCTACAAACTATGCACCCCTCAACTATACTGAGCATTGCCCCGCACTCAGGACACTCTGGAGCCAAGCCATTCTTTATTATTGTTTCTTGTGGGGACTTCTTTTCGCTCTCCTCGCTCCCCTTGCCAGAGAAGGTGTGTATCTTTGTCTGTTTGGCATTTGCCTCCCCTTTGATGAACATCTCCAATGCCTTGCCAATCGCATCCGCACATGAGGTGACAGTGCCACCAACCGCCACAATTGGTCTTGGGCACCTTATGCCCCGCAATTGCTTGATTATAAACCTGGGCTCAATACCAGACCTCAGTGCCAGTGATATTAGGCGGCCTATTGCCTCAGTGAAAGATGCAATGCAACCCCCGCTCTTACCCATCTGTGCAAAGGTTTCAAACGGCTTGCCCTCCTCATCCTCATTTATGGTAACATACAAACTATCGCAACCAGTTCTCATCTCGATAGTTGCCCCACGGGTTATCAATGGTCTTTTCTTTGGGACAAGGGGCAGCTCTGGTTTGCCATATTCAAGCTTCTTTGTTGAGAGAATCTGGAACTTTCTGCTCCCATCCCTGTAAACAGTAACACCCTTACACCCTAGTTCATAAGCAAGCAGATAAACCTTGCGTATGTCCTCTTTTGTTGCATTATTTGGAAAGTTCACTGTCTTGGAAACTGCATTGTCAGTGTATTTTTGGAACGCTGCCTGTATTCTTATGTGCTGCTCAGGTGGTATATCATGAGCAGTAACAAACAACTCCCTAACACGCTTCGGTATTTCATCAATGTCCTGGATAGAGGGTTTCTGAGCAATTTTCTCCATCAACTCTTTGCTATAGAAGCCATGCCTCTTTGCCATCTCAAGAAAGAGGGAGTTTACTTCAAAGAGGTGCTTCCCAAGTGATTGTTTAACATTCCTGTGATACGCCACACTGAACAATGGCTCTATACCCTGAGATGTGTTGGCAATAATGCTTGTGGTACCTGTGGGGGCAATTGTTGTTACAGTGGCGTTCCTCATGGGGGTTTTGCCTGCGAAAATCGATTTCTCCCAGTTCGGGAAATTCCCCCTACTCTTAGCCAACTGCGTTGAGTAATGCTTCCCCCTTTGCTGGATGAACCTCATAACCCGCTCTGCAATCTTGATTGCTGCTTTGGAGTTGTACGAAACCCCCATTTTTATGAGCATCTCATGAAACCCTGTTATGCCTAACCCTATCTTGCGGTTGCCTTTGGTCATCTGTTCTATTTCTGGAATTGGGTAGCGGTTGCGGTCAATCACATTATCAAGGAACTTCACCGCCTTTGCTACGATTTGGTCAAGTTTTTCAAAGTCTATTACTGCCCTACCATCCTCGCCCTTTAAAACCTTAGTGAGGTTGATGTGACCAAGGTTGCAGGATTCAAATGGGAGCAGGGGTTGCTCACCGCAGGGGTTTGTGGCTTCAATTTCACCCAATTCTGGTGTTGGATTAGCCTCATTGATTTTATCCATAAACAACACACCAGGCTCGCCATTGAGCCAAGCCATCTTCACAATCTTGTTAAACACTTCGCTCGCTTTGAGTTTCTTAACCACCTTCCTGCTTCTTGGATTGATTAGCTCATACTCATGGTCTTTTCTGAGTGCCTCCATAAACTCCTTTGTTAGCCCCACTGATATGTTGAAATTGCTAAACTCGCCCTCCACTCTCTTGCAGGTGATAAACTCCATAATGTCTGGGTGGTGGACGCTCAGCACACCCATGTTTGCTCCCCTTCTTTTGCCACCCTGCTTTATTGTCTCTGTGGCTTGGTCAAACACTCTCATGAAGGATACGGGACCAGAAGCAATCCCGCCAGTTGTTTTCACTATATCACCAGCAGGTCTCAATCTTGAGAAAGAGAAACCAGTCCCTCCCCCGCTTTTATGGACAAGTGCGGTGTTCTTAACTGCCTCGAAAATGCTCGCCATATCATCTTCAATCGGCAATACAAAACAGGCTGAGAGTTGCCCCATCTCTGTGCCAGCGTTCATGAGGGTTGGAGAATTGGGTATGAACTCAAATGAGGTTAGCATATTATAGAACTCTTGCGCATCTTTTTCCCAATCCTCACCATACTCCTTGCTAGCAAGAGCAATATCCACTGCAACCCTTGTGAAGAGTTGGGTTGGGGTTTCAATTATCCGTCCCCTACCATCCCTCATTAGGTACCTGCTCTCCAAGACCTTGAGTCCGTTCTCACTAATCTTGTTATCTATGTTTTTGAATTTTAGATTGCTTGGAATCTTTATTTTCATTCTTAACCCTCTTTTTGGTTAGTTTTCTCAACTCCTCTTCAAATGAGGCAACATCCTTAAACTGGCGATAAACAGAGGCAAACCTTATGTAGGCAACCTCATCAAGCTTCTTGAGTTTCCTCATCACCAGGTCTCCTATAAATGATGAAGGAACCTCAAGTTGACCCTTGGATAGTATCCTCCTCTCAATCCAATCAATCATCTCAACTATTGTGTCATAGCTGATAGGTCTCTTCTGACAAGCCTTCATTATCCCTGCTAGGAGTTTCTCCTTTTGATATGGCTCCCTTCTCCCGTCTTTCTTAACAACAACAATGTCGAGCTCTGCCCTCTCGTATGTGGTGAAGCGTCCACCGCATTTTGTGCATTCTCTCCTACGCCTGATCGCACTACCTCCCTCTGCAATCCTTGAATCAACGACGCGAGTATCCCCAAAGCCGCAAAACACACAGTTCAAATTAAACACCCCTATATATTGGGGTAAAATAC
>QMQS01000053.1 GCA_003650585.1 Candidatus Woesearchaeota archaeon | reverse complement strand
TGCTTTTTCCGATGGTGTCTGAGTTATGGGCAAAGGGTAACAAGAAACGCCTGGCACAGGGGCTTCGGCTGCTTTATAAATACAGCCCCTTTATAGTGGTTCCAGGGGCTTTGACACTTTTTGTTTATCCAGACTTTGTTCTCAAGTACCTATTTGGTACCTCATATGCCTCTGGTTCACTTGCCTTGGTAGTGTTTGGCTACACCTTTGCCTCTGGTCCACTTGCCTTGCAGATAATCTCTATTGGTATTATTATGTCAACCCTCTATTTGGTGAACTCTTCTGTGCTTGGGGGGATAGGAGTTCCCATTGAGAACACCAAGGTGCTTATCCCTGCTGCGGTGTTCAATTTTATTTTAAATCTCTTCCTAATCCCCAAGTTTGGGATTGTCGGAGCAGCATTTAGTACAACACTTAGCTACATATTGATGGTTGTATTGTCTATAATTAAGGTAAAGAGGTTCATTAGCTTCTCCTTGCCTTGGTCTGATTGGTTAAAGATTATTACCTGTGGAGCTATTTTCTTGCTGACAATACTCTTCTTGAACAGGTGGCTTGTGCTTAACCTCTATTTGAAGGTTGCTCTGAGTGTGATTGCCTCTGGTGTAGTATATCTATTATCTGCGATTTTGCTCGGACTTGTGAAGTTGGAAGATCTCACTCAGTTCCCTTTACTCAAGTCCCTATTAAAGAGGTAAGCTGGCTACGCGGCAGATAGACAAAATATATAAATAGCTCAATGCTTCTCTGCTCTCTAGATGCGGTAGAAATGAGACTAAAGCAGCTTTCTAATGGGCTAAGGAATATGTACAAAGCTACGACACTCTTAGGGGGTACTGTGCATTTGATATTCGGGGCATGGAAGATGTTTAGGGTGATGATATGCTCCCTTTACTGGAGGTTAAACTTTGGTAAATGTGGCAAGAACCTAACAATCTTCCCAGGGACCACAATACAGTTCCCAAAAAATTTCGAGGTTGGTGATAACTTTTCTGTTAACCAGAACTGCTATTTGAGGAGTGAGAACCCCAAAGCAAAATTCAAAGCAGGGAATAATGTTGGTATAGGCATGTATGTGTGGTTGGATTATAGCGGGGGTATTGAGATTGGGGACAATGTTTGCATCTCTGACCATGTACACATACACACCCATAGCCACGGCTACAATCCCCATAACAAGCCAGTGTACAAAAAACTCAAAATCGGAAAGGATGTGTGGATTGGTGAAAACGCAATTATCCTTTTCCAGGTTTCTGAATTGGGTGATGGGGCTGTAATTGGGGCTGGTGCAGTGGTGACGAAGGACGTAGCACCTTATACTGTAGTGGCTGGTAACCCTGCAAGGGTGATTAAACACCTTGTTAAAAATGATTGAATTCGCAATTGGTAACAAAAGGGTTGGTGGTAATAACCCCTGCTTTTTGGTTGCAGAGATTGGGATTAATCACAACGGCAAAATCAGCATAGCCAAAAAGTTGATTGAAGAGGCAGCGAAGGCAGGGTTTGATGCAATAAAACTCCAAACATTCAAGGTGAATAAACTCTTCCACAAAGATGCTGGGACAGTGAAATTCAGTTCACAGGAATACTCTATCAGGGAGGTGAACAAGAGATTTGAACTTCCAGAAGAATGGTTGCCCGAATTGAAGAGATATGCTAATGAAATGGGTTTGGTTCTCTTTTCGAGTGTTTGTGATGAGGGCTCTGCGGACATATTGCATAAATACGGATTCCCTGCATACAAACTCACCTCCACAGCCATTACCCACCACCCCTTGCAGGTGCATGTGGCAAGACTGGGTAAACCAGTAATCCTTTCCACAGGTGCTTCCACACTCCAAGAGGTTCGGGAGGCATATGAAACAGTAACAAAATACAATCCAGAGGTGGCTCTTCTACATTGTGTTGTGTGCTACCCGACACCGTTGGAGTATGCAAATCTCTTAGTAATAAGGACACTTGCTGATAACTTCCCCAAGGCCGTGATTGGCTTCTCAGACCACACAGAACACCCATACAAGGCACCAGTGGGGGCAATTGCAATGGGTGCTAAGATTATTGAGAAGCATATTACCTTGGATAAAAACATGGAGGGTCCGGACCACTTCTTTGCTTTGAATCCAGAGCAGATGAGGCTGATGGTACGAGAAGTGAGGAGGGCTGAAGATATAATAAGAAATGGTGGCAGGATTGAGGTTGATAAGGTATTGCTGGGTAGCCCTAAGAAAGTCGTTTATGATATTGAGCAGTACAGCAAGAGGTTTAGCAATAGGTGCATTTATGCCGCGAAAGACCTCAGGAAAGGCGAGAAACTCACAAAAGAGAAACTTGAGGTGCTGCGACCAGGAAACAAGGCGCGGGGGCTTCCACCCAAGTACTATTTCCCTCTCATTAGGGGCGAGTACATTTTGGTGAATGATATCAAAGCCCATGAGCCCATTACAATAAGGGATATTGAAAGGGTGAAATAACTTGAATGGCTTAACCGCTGTTATTCTCCAGGCAAGGATGGGTTCTACCAGACTACATGGAAAGGCCAATCTCAAGATTGGCTCCAAAACCCTTCTTGAGTGGTGTGTATCACGTATAAAAAAGTCTAAAAGGGCAGACAAAATAATAGTCGCCACTTCTAACAAAAAAGAGAACGACATCATAGAAAGGAAGTGTTCTGCTTTGGGGGTGGCTTGCTTCCGAGGTGATGAGGAGAATGTTTTGGGTAGATTTTTGGAGTGCGCCTTACAATATGGTGTGAAGACAATAGCCCGGGTTTGTGCTGACCAACCATTCATTCAGCCAGAGGTCATAGATAGGGCAATAGATGAGTTCCATAGATACAAGCCAGACATTCTCAACACCCGGTTTAAGCCAGTGTTGCCAATTGGTGTGGATGTTGAGGTTTTTGATGTTTCATTGCTTAAAGAGATATACGAAAAAGCAACCCGCAGTGAGCACTTAGAACATGTCACAAAATATGTGTATGATAATCAAGAGAGATATACAATAAGAAATATTACTCCATATCCTGATTTGTATAGACCGGAAATAAAGTTGACTGTTGATGATGCAGATGATTTGGAGTTCTGTAGAACCATTGTTAAGAGACTTGGAGAGAAGAATGTGAACATAAAGAGGATTATAAAACTGCTGGAAAACCATCCCGAGATATACTATAATAAGCGGGATATTAGTGGCAAGAGAGTGGTCTTTGTGGTCACTGGAGGGAGCGAGTATGGTGTGGGTCATTTGGTGAATAGCTTAGGCATTGCTTCCCACATCAAGAGAATTACTGGCGTAGAGGTAATATTCTTGGTGGAGTCTGACGAGACAAATGTTGTGATTGAGCGAATAAAGAGGAAGTTTGAAACAAGGATAATCCCTGCAGTGGTTTCCCCATATGTGGAACTAATGGAAATCAAGAGGCTTCATCCCCAGTTTCTGATAATTGACAAGGACTCAAGGACCTATGATGCAAACAGAATAAACAACCTGGCTCGGTTTTATCCAACAGTGATGTTTGATATGGTTGGTGGCATGGGCTACAGGTGTGATATGATAATCAATAGAAACCCAGACCCATCTACCCATGACTATGGGAATACCAGAGCTATAATCTATTCAGGCCTGAAGTACACCACCATACCAAAGTGCGAGGTTAGAAAGCGCCCTATTTCCAAAATAAGCAGAATCCTTGTGAGCTTTGGAGGTGAAGACCCCAGCCATCTCACCGAGGCAGTGGTCTCTCTACTGAAGGGGCTTCCCATTCAAACAGATGTGATTTTGTTTAATGAGGAGAGGAGAAATAAACTCAAGCCCAAACTAAGCTCAAAAATAAATTTGTTGGGACCAATGGAGGACTTACCAAAGCGAATTAGGGATTATGACTTATTGATATGCAGTGGTGGGAGAACCCTCTTTGAGGCCTGCTCTGCTGGAGTCCCCAGAATCGCCATTCCACAAAACCAATATGAAGACAGGCAGATTAGATACTTAGAGGGTTTGGGTGCATGTCTTAGGGTTTCTGGCAAAGAGATCACACAACTGCCAAGGATTTTTGCGAAACTCTCCCCCAACCGGCTTAAACAAATGGTGAGAGTTGGAAAGAGTTTGGTGGATGATAAGGGAACAGAGAGAGTAGTCCAAAGGCTTGTATTCTTGATGATAAACAGAATCTAGATTCAACTGGGTCAACCAAGCTCTTTCAAAGCAATCTTGAGCTTGCCAATCACTTTACGGAGGATTTCTTTGCTGAGTGCGAAGTGCATTCTCACATGCCCCTCTCCCTCTGAGCCAAAGGTGCTCCCAGGAACAACAGAAATCAATGTTTTTTCCAGGAGGAATTTGGCAAACTGAAAGGAGTCAAGCTTGAATCTCTGGATATTTGGAAAGAGGTAAAAAGAGCCTCTTGGCTTAACACATGGTATCCCACACTGCTTTAATCCCTCTAGCATTAGGTCTCTACGCTCTTGGTACTCTTTAACCATCCTTGCCACATCACTCTCGCACTTGAAAGCTGTGACCCCAGCCCTTTGGACAAAACTAACAGGGCAAGTCGCGGTTTGTTGCTGAAGGATGACCATCTTAGCCACGAGCTCCTCTGGAGCTACCACATATCCCAATCTCCATCCAGTCATGGCAAAGGATTTAGAGAAACTGAACACACTAATCGTCCTTTCAGCCATCCCTGGTAGAGAAGCCAAAGAGACGTGAGTAATATTATCGTAAACCAATTCTTCGTAGGACTCATCTGATATCACCAAGAGGTTATATTTGGTTGCAATTTGGCTTAACCTCTTGAGTTCAGACAGGGAGAGGGTTTGGCCTGTTGGGTTGTTGGGATAGTTCACCAATATTGCTTTGGTCTTGTGTGATATCTTCTGCTCAAGGTCATCAAAATCGATTCTGAAATCCTTATTAGAGGGGCAGAGGTATTCCACTGGTGAGCCCCCAACCAAACCTACTATGGATTTGAAGCTACCCCAAGAGGGGTTGGGGATTAACACCTCATCACCCTCATTTAAAATAACAGCGAAGGCATAAAACAGCCCCTGTTTGGCTCCTGGTGTTACAATAATGTTCTTTGCTCGTGCAGGGATGCTGTTCTTTGTCCATACTTTTTTGATTATAGCACTCTTTAACTCCGGGATGCCAGAGCTCATTGTGTACTTGGTCATGCCGCTCTCCAATGCCTTAATTGCTGATTGCACTATCGGCTTAGGGGTAGCGAAATCAGGCTCGCCTGTCTCCATTCTGATTACTTCAAGCCCTCGCGCTTGCATATCCCTCACTGTGTCTGCTAGGTTTATAGTTGACGAAGGTTTGAGTGCCTCTGCTCTCTTGGATATGAAGTGTTTATACTCCATAACTCTCGCCCACTTGTTTGGTTTTTATTATATCCATCTCACTCAACTCAAAGTAGTGTGACAAAGCCTCATCTCTTGTTTTTCCAGTCACAATAAAGTAACCAGCCCTGTCGCCCCCTGCTCTAACCGGTCCAACCCTGTCCCCCACCCTCTTCAATGATTCGCACACATGCACGAAGGGGAGTTTGTTGAGTCTCTCACACTCAGAGATGTCCACAACTACACCTGGCTTTGCTATGATGAACCCCAATACTACTCCTCTAAAATACCTCTTTTTAATACTAGGGGATATTCCCAAAAGAACCTTAACCAGCTCCTTGGTCATGTCCACCCCGTTATGGAGTGGCACGCAATCACTTGGTATCCTCCCCCCGCCTGGTCTGGAAGCGATTTCAAATAGCTTAGGTCCTTGGGCTGTGTAACACACCTCTGCATGGATTGCCCCATTCTTAATACCTAAACTCTTAGCAGCAGCTATCACTGCAGCCTCCACCTGTTTCAATTGCTCGTTTGTCAGGGAGGAGGGGTATATAACTGCCAAATCCACCCTATATGGCTCAGGGGTTTTGATTTTTTCAGACACTGCTATAATCTCTACCTCTCCATCATAAACCAGCCCTTCAACACTGTGCTCCGAACCCACAAGATACTCCTCCACCAAGATGCTTTGATCATACATGGCACTGAGTTTAAACGCAGCCTTGAGTTCCTCTACAGAACTCACCTTTCTTACACCCCTGCTCGCACCCATATTCCCACTTGGTTTGAGTATTACTGGATAGCCACCAATCTCATCCACTGCAAAGATTGCCTCTTTGAGCGACTTAACAATCCTAAACTTGGGTATAGGTACGCCCGCCTCTTTCCATCTCTCACGCATTACAGATTTTACTGTGGTGGCTAATGCCACTTCCTCAGGATTGCCTATTAGCCCCAGGGCTTGGCTAACCTTTGAGGCAGTCATAACCCCGTAATCATTTACAGCCATTACAGCGTCGACATCATATGCTTTAGCCACTCGTTTGACATTTGTGGCATCAACTATGTTTATGTTCTCAAAATAGTCAGCGAATCTCTTTCCTATCGGCTCTGGGTCCCTATCAACCAACAACACCTTCATTCCCATCTCATGTATATGTTTGATTGCTGGCGCGTAAAAATGTGAGCCCCCAAGCAACAAAACAACCCTCTCTTTCTTTATGACACCCTTGGCTATTTGGATTGTTATGCTGAGTGGCTCTCTCTCCAGTACACTAGGCTCTACAATGAAGTTGATTATGTGTTTGTGTGCATAGAATGAGTCTTTGAAATTGGCATCAGACTGCTTACTAAACAATCTGTGGATTGGGGGATAGAGAGTGCCAACCCAAATACTACGCTCCCTCAGTCGCTTAACTACCTTGTCTCGGATTACAGA
>QMQS01000052.1 GCA_003650585.1 Candidatus Woesearchaeota archaeon | reverse complement strand
TTGCCAAGTTTACCCCACAGAAGGTGCTGCTCAAGAGGTTACATAACTTGGCTTGGGATGAGTTTAAGCAAGCAAACAAACACCTACACATATCCAGTGGTGACATAATCCTTGTTGAGGACCCCAACACCCACTCTAAGAAGACAATAGAGTTCCTAAGAGGCAGAGTTGGGGTTATTGTGTTCAAACAAAAGCCAAGGGTGTGCCATGAGGGGTTTGTTTACATAAGCAGTTCAGAACTGGGGCGGCAGATGCTTAGTGTTGGGGATTTTGCTTTGATAAACAAAAAGGCATTTGATGAGGTATTGGCAAGGCATTCTATCTTGAACAAGATTGTTGAGGATTACCAAAAGCTGAGAAAGGCGGGCTTAAAGCAATAGGGGCTTAAGCTGTGGGTTACCTCTAATGGCTACTCCCTCTGGTGAGAAGTGTGTGGGGCTTGCTTTGTAGCCTGCTTTATTGAGCTTCTCGATGAGTTTATGCTTTTTTGGCAACTCGCTCAACTTGAGCACCTTGCCTATCATGCCAAGTGTATAGAAACCAATCGCGTTTACCTTGCTCTCTTCATAGATTGTGCTGAGGAATTGTTTTGTGTTGGAGTCGGCATGCTTTAGCATCCTCTCCACAAAGCTCGTGTCCCACAACTTGCCCAGCCAAAGCGGACCGGCATAATTCAACTTTGCACCGCATTCGCACTTGCTTGGTGCAGGTGTAATGCTGTGGTACCTCCTTAGGCATCTGCGACACCCAGCCAACCAACCGTGCTGCTTGAGCAAGCCATCTGCAGCAGATTTGGATTTTCTTGCTCTAAAGAAAACCCGGTAGTAGTGGTCCCTGTAATAAGAAAAAACTGGCTCGAGTGCCTTATCAAACTGTGAAGCTATTAGCTGCACCTTTCTTATTAATATCCTTAATCCTGTTTCATGCATAAACTCGTTTCTCACAGGCATTGCCCAGTAATTCCTTAAACAAGCCTTGGGGTATGTACCGGCGAGTGGGGCAGTGTCTGTTGCTGTTACACCCAGATACCCCTGCCTTGAAACACGCCTCACAGCAGAATCCAAGAATGGGCTTGGGGTGCCAAACGGGTCAATATCCAAATAGCTAAACCCCTTTGAGCCAAGCATAAAGATGCTGGCATCCAGATTGGAAACAGTAAATCCGGCTGAGAGCTTGTTCAACTTGAGGTTTCTCTTGATTATTTTGGTGGCTATCTCTGATTTGTCGTTGAAATGCACCATCACTCGCTTTTTAACTTCCTTTAGTATCCTTATACCGCGCACGCCTGTGGCAGCCATGGGTAGCCCCACAATAAGCCTCTCTTGGGGTACAGAATTGAGAAAGAGGATTGTGACACTCCTATTGAACTCCATGATGGGGTTGTAGAATGCCTCCATCCTCTTGGTGATAGCCCCTGTGCTAACCAAAACCCTTGCGCTCCCTTCTATTACCTCCCTAAATTGCTCACTTCGCCCTTTCACGGTATATCTTCCTTGCCAAAACAATTATTAAGAATAGCATGATTGCATAAGCAGCCCAGAGTGTATAATCTGGCTTTGGCTTCAGCTCTGGTTTCACATTGATTACTCCACCCTTCTCGAATGTCACCTTCTTGTTATAAAACGCCACACCTCGAACCTCATAGCGACCCGCCACTTTTGGAATGAAGTACTGCTTAAACTCCCTTGTTTCACCATCCATAACCCTCAGTGTCTCTGTCTCCAAAACCTTCACGAGTTGTTTGTCTTTGTATATCTCTATTTTGAGTTTCACCTCCTCACTCCTGTTGCCTGTGTTCTTGAACACCCCTATTATAGGTACAACCTCCCCAACACTCACCCACGGCTTTGTGTTTATCCCTACAAGCTCACCCTTGTCTGATATGCCCCCTGGCTCCAACACATCAAAGGTCTTTAATTGTGAGAACCTACACTCAGGCACTCTCACACTGATCCAGTACTGCCCTGGTTTGAGTGAGTTGGGTATTGTGAGCAAGAGCCGCTCCTTAGTTGTGGGTAGGATTCGACGCTCCTCAATCGTTCTGGTGAGTAAGAGTGTGGTTCTCATTTGGTCCCAGACATAAACCTCGAATAAAGGGGTGATACCAACATTTCCATCGTTCGCAACGCTTGCATAAACCTCAATAGGGTAGCCTTCTTCCGCATCCCTCACATCCAAGCCACCCACATAGCAACTTAGTATCTCCTGACCGGTTATCTCCACATTGATGTTTACAGTCACATCTGCTTTGATTATTGCCCCGAATGCTGCCCCGCCCAATGAACCAAGCTTTTCTGTGCGTACATGCATCACCCCTGAATAGTTTCCGTTCTCTATGTTTTCAGGGGGTTGTACAATCACCCCAATATTGTAGGGCTTATCTTCTGAGATATAAAACTCGGTTGTGTTTGGTTCAAATGTAATCCAGTCTGCGATTTCACCCTCTAAGGTTATTCTTGTTAGCACTGGCTCTGATTTAGATGTTGATACAGTTATAACCCTCCTGGCATACCCTCCCTTAAGCACTTCCCTGAAATCCAAGCCACCTGGGCTAACCCCAAGTGAGACGCTTGCTCCTACAATGGGTGCTAGTATCAAAAGCATGAGTGTGCTGATTAAAATAATCTCTCTTTGCATCTTGTTTTGTTCTTTTCGCTCAGCATTTAAACATTTTTTCATTCACACCACCACTGAAAATATCAGTGTACCGTTGCAGCTTCCAGAGATACCGAACCCTGGCTTAACCCTCCAGTAAACTGTGCCAATACTGCTCGTTCCATTGCTCTTATTAATAACAAAATCAGGTATCTTAGTAAAGCCAGGGGTGAGGTTGTACATCTCATCAAAGCCCTTGCCCTGGGTTGTGTTGTATCTCTCAAGTGTAATGCTGATGTTGCCGCTTGTGCAAACCATTGAGAGGTTGTCATACTCCTGCTTGCCATACCCTCTCACAGAGATATTGATTGCCACATTTCCCTGGTTCTCTATATTTATGGACTTCTCCTGTGAGGCCTGTCCTGGTAGGGTAACTCCAAAGTCCAATTCTCCTGGGAGCCCTATTGCCAAGAGCTCACTAACATTTGTGTTGATTGTGGAGGCATTGGTATGGCTCTGTGCATCTATAATGCTCACATTGCACTGCCACTCACCTGGCGAGGCATAGTAAGTCAGATTAAAAACACAATCAAAATCTAGGCTGTTGCCAAACTGGTTGCTCATTGTGCAACTGGTTGTATAGTGTGAATTGTTGTTATCGGGTGAGAAGCTGTTGTAGCCCCCTGCGATAAAGTAAAATGTGGCATTGATTGCAATTATGTTTGAGTAGCCATTACCATCTTCGGCACTCCCATTGCACCTGAGTTCTTTGTTTGTACCAGCGAGAAGGTTAACAGGGTTCTCTATTTCAAGTTGGGTGATATGTGGGGTGTACACAGCAACAGATAGGTTGTATCTGCCAGAGCTACCAGTGTTATAGCTTGCGTCAGTACAATTTATGCTCCAGTTATACAACCCGTTACTTAGGGTTGTGCTTAGGTTTAGCATTGTGTCCTTCTGTGGCGAGTCTGTGTGGTTTTTGTATGTTTTGTTTACATAGAGTGTACAATTTAATATACTTAAGCCATCAGACACATTGAAGCTAAAGACAATTGTATTAGAGCCGAGCTCTGCTGTGTTGTTCTTGGGTGAGGCAATCCTAACCACTGGTGCTACATTGTCCACTATGGTTATATTGGTAACAGTGTCTTCTGTTAGCCCATCGAAGTTCTTGTCATCAGAGCTGCAACTGGAATTAACAGTAATATTGCTTGTGCCTACTGCTATAGAAGTGAGATTCCAAGCCTCATAAACAATGCTTGCTTTGGTTATTGTGGCTATGAAATGGGTATAGCTCTCACCCGCAGCGAGAGCAAGCACACTAGAATTAAAGGAGATTGTGAAGTTACAGTTGGTTGCATCTGCATTGCCGAGCACATTTATAGAGACATTGACTATGAAATAAGATGAAAGGTTGAATGCTGTGTTGTTCTCTGGCTCTATAATGCTTAGGTTTATCTCTGGCGGGCGGGTTTTGTTGATTGTTATATTGACTTCCATATCTCCTATGAGCGTAAAATTCTTTTCACCATAGTGCGTGGAGTTCCAAGCGAGGAAGTTTATGATATCGCCATCAGTGCCGTCTACCACAACAGAGTACCAGCCAGTATAGCCCGGCACTGGCGTAGAGGTTTCATCTTTGTAATAAAAGGAATTATTGGTGTCGTTTAGTGAATACGGGATTCCGTTTGGCACTTGAGTGCCTGAGGAATAGAAGATAAACCCAGATATGCCATGTGGCCAGGGTGGTGTGGCTCCATATGCCACGAGCACTAACAGTACAATGCTCACTACGAAAAATCCATTTTTTGCTAGTTTGACTAGGAGTATCATCTTCTTAAGAGTATGAAAATTATTAGTCCTACCACAACCCATACAAGCCACTCTTGGAATGGAATATGCGTTTTGACACTCTCACTTAGATGATAAATGAATGGACACTCACCAAGGGTGATGTTGAGCTCCATCTCCCTGTCTGTAAGGTTCACTACAAACTCGTGCATATCGGGATAATAAACTTGTAGTGTGATAGTATCGCCAGGTTTGGCATGCAGTAGGGCATAGTACGCTCCATTACTGCCGACCCCGGTCACACCAGAAATGCCTGTTTTTGTGTTATTGTTATAAAGCACGAACTCTGTGCCATTCTCAACCTCTCTGCCAGGGCAGCTGAAGATATAGCCCCTCAGCTCCACATATGTATCATTGAATCTTGGGGAGGGTATTACCCTAATCGCATTGATTATCTCTTCTCTTTTCATCTCTAAGTCATCCATGGTCTCTAATTGAATATTTGCCAGCTGTGTGGAGGTCGCTTCAAGAGTAGAAGGGCTCTCTGCCGCCATCTCGGTTGGGGAAGAGTCTTCTGGGGGGTAGTTAGAAGTACCCAAGTCAAGGAGGAGGTTGACATTGTGCATTGACCCATTCAGGAGAACTGTCCTGTTGGTTGAGTGTTGATTTCGCCATGCACGCACCTCTATCAAATCTCCATCTTGACCTTGGATGGCAGCAGAGAACCTTCCAGAATGAGCATGATTACCTGTTTTCCCATAAACACAAACTGAGATTGCAAGATTACAAACTGAGAAATTTGTGCCATTTGGTACTGGTGTGAGTGTGTTCATGTCATAAATAACACCATCAATACCTTTTGGTAAAGGCATATAGGCAAAGACTCTTGAGAGTGATAAGATTAACAACAAGAGCCATAGTAGCTTAATGCTGGCTTTTATCTTTGGAGTTGGTTTCATTTTAGTGCTTCGAGTGTCCAGTTAGTGCTGGGTATCACCTTTACATAGTAGCCCTCTGTTTTGTTTATTGATGTGAACAAGGGGGTATTGTCAGCAGGGTACCATCCCCAATTGTCGAAATGGTTAGTCATCTCAAATGAAGTCCCATTGTACCTGTAGAGCCTTCTTATGGCATTGCTCGGTGAACAGGTGAATGGGTAAGCAGGTGGTTCGCCCCCAGTGGGGAGTGTTGCGTCTTGGATTGATGACCAGCCAATTAGGTTCCAGTTCTCAGCAAGTTCTACTGTGGTGTTGCTCTTAAAGACTGAACCGACAAAAATAACTGAGGTGCTCGAGTTGGTCTCTAGCCAGTAGCCCTCTGTTTCATTTAGGGTAGTAAAATTCTCACTCCCTGCGGCTTGATACCAGCCGGTTGAGCTGTGGTCGCATCTCTCCCAAGTCTCGGTGCCAGGTATGAGTCTATAAACAGCCACAATGGAATTGGTTGGATTAGTTGGTAATGGATCTGGGTAGCTTGACAGAGGACCCAGGTGCTTGTGAGTTAGGTTCAACGGTAGGCTTACAAGGTTCCATCCAAGTTGTAGTTGTTTTTCATACTTAGCCACTGTGACATTCGAGCGTTTCACTGCACTGCCACGGATTGCTTGAATCTCGTAGAACCTCTTTGCAACAGTTCCAGCCGTTGTGTCATTGTAGCTAGTTTTATTGGTAGTTATGTTTGGTGATGTGGGGAAGCCACTGAAGTAATCCGAGGTGATGAATATCTCATAATTAGTGGCGCCCTCAACTGCACTCCATCTAAGTATGAGTGTGCTTCCATCGCTATGCAAACTTATGTTGAAATTTTTTGGGTATGTTATTATTGTGAAAAATCTTGTTACAGATGTGTTTGTATTTCCTGCTTGGTCCTTGCAGGTCACATTCCAGAATGAAGTGCCCAAGTCTAAACTACTTACTGTTTTGTTATATGGTGTGGCATTTGTCGCAATGAGGTTTTCAGCCACCACGATGCCGTTTACTGTAATATTACATGTTAGGTTCTCTGAGTTTGAGTCTGTAGCGGAGAAATTGAAGTTGATTGCTGTTGAGGTGGTATTGTAATTGTTATCTGGAAAGTTTAGCACGATAGTCGGAGGTATTGTGTCTAATAGCACATTAAAGCAGTGTAATGTTTCAGGCATGCTCTTGTTCCAATTGCCAGCAGTGTCATTTGCATACATGTTCCAGCAAATGGTTTTGCCAGCATAGCCAGTTGTGTCAATGGTCTTGTTGCACCAGGATTCGTTGCTAGTCAAGCTGCAGGTGCTAATGTTCTGCCATACACCAGAGGCATTGTGCCGGAATATGGCCTTATCGAGCTGGACATTGTCTTTCCAATAAACCGAAACATTTACAATTGTACCCTCACCAACTTCCCCATTAGAATCGTCAAAGCTTTGGGTGTACCACGGGGGTGTTTCATCGGGTGGCGGGGGTTGTATGTTTCTTACTATCATAAAGAACTCTTCTATATTTGTTACAAATAGTTTTCCCACGTCTACATTAGCCGGGGCTTGCTCTTGTAATGTGTATGTGTTTAGGTTTGGATTGGTGTACTTAACACTGGCATTAATTGTGTAGGTTCCAGATGAGGTGTTTTGGTTAGTGTTTACCACAAAACTTGCTGTGACTGAACTCTTGTTGGCTATTTCCCCTAAATAGCAATAAGGAAGCCCTTCCTGCCCTGGCATGTTGCAGGAATAGTTCCTGAAGTTGGATGGTATGTTGACGAGTGTGACATTGAGGTTTGTGATATTAAAGTTCCAAGGGTTTGTTATGGTAACGTTGTATGTGGTGTTTTCTCCAGAAGTGATAGTGCTGGGTAATACAGAGCCAGAGAT
>QMQS01000051.1 GCA_003650585.1 Candidatus Woesearchaeota archaeon | reverse complement strand
GGATATAAATGAGGGCTTCAAGCCACAGACATCTGAGGCATTGGAGATACTCAAGCAGTTCAAAACCCCCTTTGTTGTGGCAGCCAACAAAATTGACCTGATACCAGGTTGGGTTGCCTCCAACAACTGGTGCGAGTTGTTTAAAAACCAACCCCAAAAAGTGCTTGACTTACTCGATAAAAAGATATACGAACTGGTGGGGCACTTATTCGAGCATGGGTTTCAATCAGAGCGGTTTGACAAACTGACTGACTTTACAAAGCAAGTGGCGATAGTACCGGTGTCTGCTGTTACTGGGCAGGGCATACCCCAATTGTTGCTTGTGTTGGTGGGATTAGCCCAGAAATTCCTTACCCACAAATTAAAGCAGGGTGAAGAGGGTTTAGCTCGTGGGACAGTGCTTGAGGTGAAGGAAGCCACAGGTATGGGCTTGGTGCTTGATGCGATTATTTACAGCGGTAACCTCCACAAGAATGATACACTTGTCATAGGGAGCATATCCGGACCAATACAAACGAGGGTTAGAGCCCTATTCGAGACAATGCCACTCTGTGAGATACGGGACAAGAAAGCAGTATTCAAGCAAGTTGAGGAGGTGAAAAGCGCCACTGCAGTGAGAATCTCTGCACCAAATTTAGAGGGGGTTGTGTCTGGCATGCCTCTCATTGGTTTCAAACCAGAGAAAGGGTTACTAGAGAGCGCTATGAAGGATGTGATGAACCAAGTGGAATCTGTTATCCTTGATGTGGATGGTAAGGGTGTTATAGTTAGGGCTGACTCGCTTGGCTCTGTTGAGGCATTGCTCAAAATGTTAAAGGAAGAAGGCATACTTGTAAAGAGTGCCTCTATTGGGAACATCTCAAAGAAGGATATATGCGAGGCAGAATCCAACAAGGAAGCAGCCCCTTTCTCAGCAGTCGTGCTTGGGTTCAATGTAACTGCCCAAAAGGATGTGCTGGATTATGCCCATCAGTGCGGTGTTAAGGTTATCACAAGCGAGGTTATTTACAAGCTGATAGAGGAGTACAAGGCTTGGTACGAACAACTCAAATTGGAGATGCAGCAGAAAGAGCTTGATAAACTTGTCTCGCCATGTAAAATAAGGGTGCTCCCGGATTATGTGTTCCGGCAATCGAATCCAGCCATATTTGGTGTTGAGGTCTTAGCAGGTTTGCTCAAATTGGATACACCAATGATGAATAAAGAGGGTAAGGTGCTCTCAAACGTGAAGAGTATTCAGGAACAGCAGGAGAACCTTCCTCAGGCAGAGAGCGGCAAAAGGGTGGCTATCTCAATGCTCAAGGTTACGATTGGGAGACAGATAAATGAGGGTGATGTGCTCTACTCAGCAGTGCCAGAGCGGGATTTCAAGAGGTATAAGGAGCTCAAGCATCTGCTGAGTGAGGAGCAGAAACAGGTGCTCAAGGAGATTGCTGAGATAATGCGTAAGCATCAACCCTTCTGGGGGGTCTAAATGCCTAAGAAGGTGTTGGGTGAGTGGTTGAACTCCAAGGGGATTAAGCATATAATTGGGCTGATAGAGGAGCAATGGGGTGCTGCACCCAAACTTGATTATTTCTTTCTCAAGAAAGAGGATGGGCGTGTGTACATTGTTGGTAAGGGTGTGAGCCAAGTGCCACTCTCAGAACTGAATGTGAATTCCTTAGGGCTCTATCTTGGCAGACTGGTACCAGGGGGCTTCAAACTCAGTATAGAGGGGAGCCAGATGGTGGGTCCAGTGGCTAAAAAGAATGTGGTGGTGTTAAATCAAAAGGAGTTTAGAAAATGGCTGCAGGGCTTAGATATAGAAAAACCGGGCGAAACAGGTGGCTTTGTGATAATAGCCCACAATGGTGATTACTTTGGGTGTGCACGCCACACACGAAATAAGCTGCTTAATCTCACTCCAAAAGAGCGCCGGATTAGGGTTATGGATGCCTAGGGTTGCTTGAGCAAATCCTCGATTGGTTTCTTCTCCTTTTTCTTGGCTTCCTTTGCCATCTTTTCCAAGTCAACCCCAAGCTTCTTGAGTTCATTGATGTGCATCTGCATTAACTGCTCCACTATACCTAGAATCCTGACCATCTCTTGCCTCTCCTTTGCCAGCGTGGTTAGTGCCCCCTTGTGGAACCCTATCTGCTCTTCCTTGCTCATAGTTGGTTGGTTTGTTTCTTTTGCCATGTTACTCACGCACCAAGCAAAGTTGGTGCCACTTATAAATCTTCTCTTTCGCCATTAAATTTATTAAACCCTGTAATTTCTTTTCATTAGGAATGATACTCGGTAGAATTGTTGGGAAGCTTACCACCACACATTTCACTTTCTTGGTAGAGGGCGATGCCAAAAAGTTCGAGTATGTTCAGGTAATGCACCCCTCGTACGGGTATGTGCTATGTCAGATTGTTGAGTTGGTGCGGGATGGGGAGAGCGTTGTGGCTCATTGTAATATTATTGGTTACAAGGACGAGAACAATCACCTCAAGCCACTCAGAGAGCCCTTCTTACCCAATTCTGAGGTTTTGCGAGCAGAGGACAAGTTCATTGAGGAAACAGTTATGCTCAACACAGACAAGCCAGGGGCCTACATAGGGATGCTTGAAGGTAAGAACATAAAAGTAAAACTAGACCTTCAGAAACTGCTTACAAAGCATGTGGCAATACTAGCAAAAACCGGTGCTGGTAAGAGTTACACCACAGGGGTACTAATAGAGGAAATCATAGAGCACAGCATACCATTGCTTGTGATAGACCCGCATGGCGAGTATTCCACATTGAAACACCCAAATTCAGATGAAAAAGAGCTAGAGCTGATGCACAAATACGGTGTGAAGCCCAAGGGGTATCTCAAGGCAATTGAGGAGTACGGCAATCCTAGCATAAACCCCAACCTCAAACCAATAAGGGTTTCGAATGTGCTAAGCACACGGGAGTTGTTGCATCTCTTGCCAGCAAAACTAACCTCAACCCAAAAGAGTTTGATATATTCTGCACTAGAGAGGATAGATGAGGTGAACTTCACCAACCTATTGTTTGAGATAGAGAAGGATGAAAGCACTTCTAAGTTCCCTGTGGTGAATGTGATTAAGTATCTAATGAATCTGGAGATATTCTCGTCGCACCCAACACCCCTCAACGAGCTCATCAGACCAGGGAGGTGCTCAATAATAAACCTAAAGGGCTTTAACCCAGAGTTGCAAGAGATAATTGTTTACAAACTCCTCAAGGATTTGTTTGAGAAAAGGAAAAAGGGTTTTGTTCCCCCTTTCTTTTTGGTGATAGAAGAGGCCCATAATTTCTGTCCAGAGAGGAACTACAGAGAGGCAAAGAGCTCTGACATCATACGCGCGATTGCTTCAGAGGGTAGGAAGTTTGGGTTGGGTGTGTGCATAATCTCACAACGCCCTGCAAGGGTGGACAACAATGTGCTGAGCCAGTGCAACACTCAGATTATTCTCAAGGTTACAAACCCCTCTGACATAAGGGCGATAGCCAAGTCTGTTGAGGGTATCACAAAGGAAGCAGAGGATGAGATAAAGAACCTACCGATTGGTACTGCGATGGTAACAGGAGTTGTTGATACGCCACTCTTTGTCAACATTCGACCTAGGAGGACTCTGCACGGTGGCTCAACAGCAACCATGATTGAGGAACTGGAACAGACAAAGAAGTTCTCTGGGAGAGCAAACTATTCACCGCAGAATGTGCTCCCAATGATTAAACCCAAGCTCACCAAAAAGGACATTCAATTGATGTCAGACAAACCAATTGTAAGGATAGAGACAATCCTTGTGCCATGTGTGATGGCTTTCTGCAAGGGTAAGGTGGACTTTAGGTTGGTGTTAGAGCTGATAAATGGCAATGTGGTTACAGACACAACCCGTATGACAATTGCAGCTTTACCAGACCTCTCAAAACTCACCATGAATGAACTGCGGGTGTTGAAGGAGTGTTACAAACTAAAGGAGTTTAAGCCAGATGACATCCGCCATCCACAAATAACACGCATACACAACTATCTTGAATTGCTTCGCTCCAAGGGCTACTTGGTTAAGGTTGGCGATAGATACTCACTCAATAAGGGTATTATACTTAGCGATTTGTCTAACTATGCGAATTACGATTCAATAACCCTAATGAGGGTGGCTTATGATAAGAAATTAAAGCCCAAGATTACAATGGCACAAATCAAACAAAAACTCTCTAATTTTGTGAGAGTGGAGGAACTGAGGGAATGTTATATAGTGCATTACAAGGTGACCCACAAACTGGCTTAGGTGTGTATGGAATTACACCCTTTTACAATGAGGAGTTGACCATAGGTAGTGTAGCTGCCTCTATTGTGGCTTGGAAGAAGAGGGGCAGGTTTGGCAAGCATCTCTTGAAATGGGTGATGATAGATGATGGCAGCAGCGATAATTCCAAGCAGATAGTTGAGGTTTATGCTAAGCACAATCCATTTATTAAGTTGATAACCCTCAAGAGAAACATGGGTAAGGGCTACGCTTACAAGGTTGGTGGCGAATGGCTGGTTGCTCATGACCCAAAGATTGAGGAAAGGATAGTATTGCAGTTGGATGGGGACCTGCGTGGAATACAACCGAGCAACCTCGACACCCTCATAAAAAGACTATTGGAAATAGTGAGGGTTAAGGGTAAGGGGCTTAGGCGCTTGGCTGTAGTTGCTTTAGTGCCCTCACCCCACAAATTCGGGTTGAGGAAATGGTTTCGTGAGAGGCTCGCATTTGCCACAGCACGCGAGAGATTAGCTATTACAGGTCAAAGGGCATACTTTGGCGGCACAATGATGAATGTCCTACCTCTCATTGATGCAAACACAGGGTTTGGTTTGGAGGCACTCCTTGATGCTGAGACAATTAGGGAATCTAAGTATGTAAAGAGGAGATATGGGCTAACCGAAAGACAGAGGCGCCAACTGATTTGGGTAACAAAATGGGACAATGTTAAGCATGTTTCTCATATTGAGAAGGTTAAGTTCACAACTAATGATGCTGTTGAAGGTAATCCCATCATGGGCAAGCACATGGCTGTGTTTAGGATTTGTAAACACTACTTAACACTTGGAATAGAGTGTGGTTTTGGAATAATCAAAGGCGTGTTCGGGGTGAGGAAAAGATGGATGTCAAAGAGGCAATCGAAAAAAGGAAGAGTATAAGGGCTTATCAAGCAAGGGATGTTCCAAAGGAGATTGTGCTTGAGCTTATAGATGCTGCGAGATTGGCTCCAACAGGCAAGAACATTCAGCCATTAAGGATTAAGGTCTTAGGGAAAGCCACAATTGAGAGATTGAAGCAAGCCCAAGTGTTTCCGCAGGAGTTTGTTTACACTGCCCCGGTTATACTTATTTGTTATGGCAACCCAGATGTTTACCTTGAGAAATACCCTGACTCTACATACGAACAGAACGTGCTTAGGACGATGAGGGACATCTCAATCCAAACCGCGTTTTTGATGCTGAGAGCCACTGAGCTAGGGCTTGGGAGTTGCTACATTGGCAGGATGGATAAAGAGAAGGCAAAAGAGCTGCTGGGTATACCCAAGAGCTATGTGCTTGCGTATGCAATTACACTTGGTTACCCCGCTGAGGAGGGGCGTCCCAGGGCTCGGCTTGAGTTGGAGGAGTTATACGAAGAGTTGCCTTAACCTTGCTACGCTCAAACCCTTTAGTGTGGCTACCACAAGGTCTGCTTCCTTCAATTTGTAACTTGGCATAGTGTTGGTGACAGCAAGGCAAACCATGCCAGCACCCTTAGCAGACCGTATGCCTTGGAGTGTGTCCTCGATGGCCAAACACTCTTTTGGGCTGAGCTTCATTCTCTTTGCTGCTTTGAGGTAAATCTCAGGGTTGGGCTTGGCATGCTGTACATCGTTTGCACACACAACAACTCCAAACACCTTCCAAAGCCCCACCTCTTTCAGTGTAAACCTTAATTTTTCAACAGGGCTTGATGAGGCAATAGCCAGTTTTAGCCCGGAGCGCTTTAATTGGTTTATTAGCTCTTTTACACCAGGGAATGTTTTGAGTTTGCCCTTTGCAATACAGAAGAATTCCTTAAGTTTAAGCCTTTTGTAAACCTCTGGCTGTATGCTAAGCCCTTATTTTTTGTTTATGTGATGAATAAAGCCAACATAGGAGGTGCCAAAAAAGAAATCATCCGAGATGACTGAGGGATCAACACCGAGGCGTGTGAGTGCATGTACAGAGGCCTCAGTTGAGAATGGCTCAGAGTCCACTATAACACCATCCAGGTCAAACACCACACCCTTTAACATTTCAAATTGGCATGGGTGAATTTTTATAAATCTTTTGTGATTATGGGTGTGTATGTATATTGCAAAAGACATCATTGCACAACTCGAGAAGAAGCAGTATGCAGTGAGTGGGCACTCTGGGGTGCAGATTTGCACCTGGAATAAGAAGGCATTGCAAGGTAGGGGTGTGTGCTACAAGCAGATATTCTATGGCGTGCACACCCATAGATGTATGCAGTTCTCACCCGCAGCTGTCTGGTGCTCGAACAGTTGCATCTACTGTTGGAGACCGATGGAGTTGATGAGCTTTACTGAATTTAAAAATGAGGTTGCTGAACCACCACACAAGATTGTTACAAGCCTAATTGAATTAAGGAAGAGGCTTCTGAGTGGGTTTGGGGGTAGGGTTGGCACAGAGAGGCGGCTATGGCAGGAGTCACTCGATCCAGACCATTTTGCAGTCTCACTCTCTGGTGAGCCATGCATCTACCCTCATCTGCCCCAATTAATAAAGCACCTTAAGTTGGATAGACATGCCAGGAGCGTGTTCCTTGTGACCAATGGAACATTCCCTGCTATGTTGGAGAGGTTGGCAAAGGAGGGTGGTTTACCAGACCAACTCTATTTATCGGTTGTTGCCCACGAGCCAGAGTTGTACAAGAGGATAGCCAACCCCAAAGCGAGCCACAATTGGGAGCACTTTTTGAGGTCTGCCCAACTCCTACACAACCTACCCACTAGGACAATTGTGAGGTTTACGCTCATTAGGGGCTGGAATGATGCTAAAAAAGAGATGAGAAAACTTGCACACTTCCTTGAAAACATAGGAGCTGATTTCATTGAGATTAAGGGCTATATGTTCCTGGGCTACTCCCGTAGGAGGTTAAATATGGAGAATATGCCACTTCATTCTGAGGTGAGTTCGTTTTCACAGGAGCTGTGTGCTTTAATGGGCTTGTATGAGATTATTGATGAGCATCCACCCTCAAGAATAGTGCTTCTTAGAAACAAAAAAACAAGAAAAAGTGAGAGTTTATTTCCACTTGAAGAACCCAATCAGGGCACCGAGGAAGCCAAAAAAGCCGCTAGCGAGTAGTCCAAAGTCCACAAGCCATGTGTGCCAAGCACCACTGTCTTTTAGCAGGGTCAACGCCACAAGCCCAAATGCGGCTGAGAAAATTGCCCAAAGCCCTGCTTTCTGTATCCATTGATGGGCTGATTTGGCTACACCTGCCTCACTCAATACTGGTATCAACAAGAACCAGCCCACTCCAATTAGAAAACCACCCAGAAATCCAGTGGTCTCGACTTTTGCCCATTTGAGTAAGGCAAAAACAAAGAACCAGGCCAATATGGGCATACTACCTTTCCAGGTTACTGCCATTACGCATCACCTTTTACTATTTTGAAAAGGTAATGGGCTTTGTTGTTTTTAAATCTTTTTGTTAATACATTTTCCAATTCACATTTTCCAATATAATCATAACACAAAATAAAAATTTAAATACTTCTTCTTTCCAAAAAATCCCTATATC
>QMQS01000050.1 GCA_003650585.1 Candidatus Woesearchaeota archaeon | reverse complement strand
CTGACTACGCTTAATCAAAATCCCAATACAATATAAATATTTCTATTCCAAACACCGGTATAATCAACAATAGGGGTTTTTATACTTAGGGTAGCTATGCCTGCTCTATATTTCTTAGTTAAATTTATAAACTCCACAACCATTCAGACCAGCATGGAGAAAAAAGAGGGTGAGCAAGGTAGTAACAACATTCACAAGTCTCAACAATTGGAGCAATTGCGGGAGATGTCCCTGTTGAGTTTATCTCACACACCTGATGACCAATTTGATGAGATTATAAAAATCATAAAAAACTTTCTCGGCTTCTATTTTGATTTCAAGCATGAATATACCTATTCTGAACTCAAAGAGAGGGCACTAAAGTATGGGCTTGATGAGGCAACAAGAGAGAAGTTAAACAGGTTCATTGACCAATTGTGCGAGATACTCTACAAAAAGGATGAGGTTACAGAGAAGGATTCAATAAAAGTGAAGGAGGAGTTTCAAAGAATCATAGACGCCTTGGTGCCATTAGGGGATAAACAACCCCATAGTATGATTACATCAAGAGAAAAAACAAAGTTCCACCTGTTCGGTCTGTTGAAGCCAAGAAAGCCAAAAGTGCTAGAGATGCTTGAGCGCGAACCAAAGAAAATAACCATAGAGGAAGACAAGCCAGAGGTTAAGGTGACTAAGCCAGAGGTTAAGCTTCCGAAGATAAAACCAAAACAAACTTCAAAGCCAGTTGAACCAAAGAAGCCTGTAGCAGTAACCAAGCAAGCGCCCTCGAAGGAGATTAACAAACTAAAGGCACAGATAGCCACATTAGAAAAACTTGTTGAGAGAGCAAGCAAGCGTGGTAAGGCCAACCCGTTCCTCCAACTCGAACTGGAATCATTGAAGGGCGACTTCAATCTGTTTGTGGTGGACCCAGAGGCAATTGATAAGAACACTATTGTAGAAAAGATTGCCACAATCAAGAGCCGCTTAAACTCTTAAGTCTTCTTATATAGTAAATAGAAGCCCAGACCCATTACAAAAACAAACCCAAAAGACATAGAGAACACAGCTGCATTGTTCTCAATAAGCTCTGCAATAAGATTACCAGTCATCTTTGGTGTTTCTACCTCTTTCTCTTTCTGTGAAACCAGATACCTACAATCAGACACTACCTTTTGGACTATCGACTCTGCTTTGGCATATTGCTTGTTCTCTAGTGCAGAGACTGCCTGTGTCAGCAACTCATTGAGTTCGTAACATTCTGGATGCCCCGCCAAGAGGTCATGGGTAAAGGCAATCTTTGTGTTAATCTGTGAGGCGTTATGCTCTCCCTTCTCTCTAGAATTAATCATCACCTTCACAGTGTCATTTGTGTTGGGCTCTTTCACCCTCGCTGTTATCAGAACTTCGTATGTGCCTGCAATCTTAAAGGGCGTCATCCATAGGGAGGTGTTCTCTGTTTCCCCAACTCTGAGTTGAGTGAAATGGTCCTTTGAGAAACTGAAGTTCACATCCTCCAACTCGGTCGTAGCATTGAGGTTTATATCCAAGAGTGTCTCGTTGGTGGGGTTTGATAGTTTTATAGGAATGAGCACGGACTCATTCTTGTACACAGTTACCTTATCTGGTGCAAGCAATTTGAATTTTGCATACTTTGTCTCTTTCTCTTTCTTGACTTGGGTTTGGATCACAACCCGGGTGTTGGATGTAGAGGTGGATGATGTGCTGCCTGCACCTGTGCCTTGGAGTATTGTCACATCGATAATGTTTGAATAGGTGGTTAAGTTTCCATCAGATGCATAGAACCGTAACTGGTCCTTACCATAGAAATCACCATGTGGCTCAATCCTCACATTGTAATCCTCCTCTATGTAAACATCCATGTGCTCGTACATGTCAGCTCCAAACTCGAGCTCATCTTCTGAATCTAGATCATAGAAGTAATCACCCAGGTTTAGCACACTGGAGTAGATGTTGTTGTTCTTGATGGTAAAGTTTGAAACCTTGTAATTTATTGTTACCTCATTGAAGCATGGCGAACGGGAGGTGTTTAGGGTTTCCATCACAACCTGGTACCTCACAAACCTGTAATCCTCTATTGGAATCTCATCATAGAGTGGGTCAAAGGCAACCCAATCTCCCCAGGTAAAATTGTTCGGTGAGCCGCTTATCGAAAAACTTAGTGTGGTACCAGCTGGAACCCGGGCATTGTATTCAAGGGTGCTCACATTTAACAAACTCCTTCCCTCCAAATCAATTACCCTAGAAATGAAACTGCCATTGGGATAATATGTACCATCTTGGGTGGCAAGGCAAACCCAGGCAGACGAGTTTACCGTAGTTTTGTTGAAAACACCAGCACTGAAATCCTCATAATCATCATCCATCTTTTTGCCGAAAATAGGGGCTCTGTTTACATCAAGCACAGATATATTCCAATAGAAATAATCTGAGGCATTATGGTCATCGAAAACAAACAACCCAAGCCGCACTAACCTAACACTATCGTAATCAAAATAATGCGTATAAAAAGGCTTGTTGCTCACATTCACTCCATCAATCCGCCACTCGAAGCTTAGATTTCCTGAATCTGGGTCAATGTCTCTACTAGTTTGATTAAAGAGGATGCTCTTGCCCTCACTTGCATTTATTATTGTTGTGTCTAATAATAACTCTTCAAACTCGCTCACATTTCTCCAGCCAAATGTGGTGTAAACACTGAACGGTCTACCGTATGGATAAATCCTCAAAATCTCAGGCGGGTCATTCACATTGGCTATGTTAAGCGTGACGTTCTCCCAATATTTATTCCCCACCTCGTCTGTGATGGTTAAGTTGAATGTATAAGTACCCAAATCAGAGTTATCGGGAGTGAAATTAATCAATGCCCTACCTGGTTGGTTATCTAGCACAGTGAGATTGAACGGAGGAGAGCAATTCAATGCAGGGGTGCAGTTTATAAACTCTAAGCTGAATTGTATAGTGTCGTTCTCCTCATCTGTTACATTTATGTATATCTCATAGTTCATCCCCTGCTGCATTCCTGTCCAGTTGGTGAGGTTCCTTAAGGGTGGGTCAAAATAG
This sequence comes from Candidatus Woesearchaeota archaeon, assembly GCA_003650585.1. Lineage (GTDB taxonomy): Archaea > Nanobdellota > Nanobdellia > Woesearchaeales > B29-G15 > B29-G15. The sequence continues at coordinate 4,850 of QMQS01000050.1, read as the reverse complement.
GGAGGGTCATTGACCGGCCCTATCCACAAAGTAAACACAATAGAATCAGTAGCGCCATCTACATCCGTTGCATTAATCCGTATCAAGTAACTCTGGTTGGATTGATTGGCAGTTGGAGTGAAATTTATCACACCAGTAACAGGGTTGATGTCAAACAGTGTAGAGTTATCAGAAAAAACAATTGGGTCATTGTCTCGGTCAATCGCATCAATATCAATGTAATACTCTAAATCCTCCCATGCTGTTTCGTTCTCCAACTCTGTTGTAATCTGAGGTGGGCGATTGTAAGTGACTTCGAAGTCAACAAGAATCCAATCAGACAGGGGCGGCAGTCCGTTGTCCCAAACAGATATGTTTACAGTATAATTGCCTCGGTCTGCGTCTGTTGGGGTAAACACAATAGCCCCGGTGTTTGGGTCAATATCAAAGAAAGTTGCATTATCGTAAAAGGTTAATGTTTCAATACCGCCATTACCATCATCAGCTGTGACATTGTATTTGTAGAGCTTGCCAATCTTGGCTATCTGTGGGTCTATTGGCTCAATCTTAGGTGGGAAGTTGTAATAAGACACATTCAAGATGAACCAAGTTGAGTTAATAGCGCCATGTATGTCCTCTGCATACACTGTAATGTTAAAGGTTCCGTTGATAGAGGGCTGAAAAACAAACCTGGCTGCTGTGTCATTCTCCCATATCTTTGTGAACCCTTCAAATGGGATGGTGATGTTGATTGCCTCACCGTCTGGATCCCCCCCACTCACATTCAATATAAATGTGGCGTTTTGAGAGGTCTGTTGGGGTGGTATATCCTCAAGGAAGGGTGCGTTGTTACTCTTCACCTCCAATGCAAAACTCTCTGTATCAGTTAGCTTAGTGTTGTCTGTCACTGTAATTGTAATTGTGTAATTGCCCACATCACTAGGCAGGGGAGTGAAATTGATAATCCCTGTAAAAGGTGTTATATCAAAGAGCTCTGTGTCATCAGTAAAATTCAGCAACCCTCCCTCAGGGTCAGTAACATTCACCTCATAATAGAAATTGGTGTATGCATAAACCGTTTGGTTTGGTATTGGTTGAATAACAGGTGCGTCTGAGAGCGGTGTCACATTAAGCACAAATGTGTTAGAGCTCACTGTATCGTGACCATCACTAAGCACAATTGTAACATTATTCACGCCGTAAAAATTCTGATGTGGGTAAAAAGAAACATAGAATGGGTAAGCATCGTTTATAACAACATCAATATCAGTATTCCCAACCACAGTGAACTGGAGTGTGTCAGGTCTATGCTCACAGAAATAATCATAATCATAAAATCTGTCTGGGAACAAAGCATACTGGTTCTCAAGATTTGTGTCCTCCTCCCAAGTCAGATTAGGCAAAGGATTGCTGGAGTTAAACAAGGGCTTTCGATTGACATTGATAACATTGGTAATATTCCATTGGAGTGTATCATTTAATCCCTCCAGGTCCCAAACCACCAGCCGGACTGTGTGGTTGGCAGGTTCGCAGAAACCGGTTGTATATGTCCAGGTTTGGTTCGTCGAGACATTAACCCCATCAAGGTAATACGTATTCCTCAGTTCGTCACCATACGGAATGTCAGGGTCTGTTGCAGAATAATTAAAGAAAAAGCCAACTGAGTTGTTCTCGTACATCTCAAACTCCAAAGTTTCAGGATAATACCAGGTTATGTTTGGAGGGTCGTTCACATTGGTCACATTAAAGTAAACAAGGATAACATTTGCTTCAGAAGAATTATCCACCACAATCAATATGATTTCGTGTTGTCCAACCTCATCATTGGTGGGGGTAAAATTAAACAGCCCATGGGTGTTGTTCCATGTATCGAACCAAAACGAATACAAGCCTTGAGTATCCTTACCAAATGTGAAGTTGAGAGGGTAGTCTCCATCGTCATCAGCCCCACCTGTGAACTCAAAATAGAGTTGGTCCTGAGTCACTATAATTGTATCACCGTCAGATAGGTCTGTAAAATATGGCTTTGTCCCCTCTACGAAAGACCAACCTATGATAAACATTAATCCTAGGATTAGCCAATGCTTGTTCACATTGACTAAGCTTTTAGTTTTCATCTGTACACAGTGAATTTGAATTCAGTTGAGACATTCCTTCCTTCCGAGTCAACCACAGTTATTGTGGCAAAGTTTCTACCCAATGCGCTTATGCCAGGAGTAAATGAGATTAAGCCACTCTGCTCATCAATCTCGAAATGCTCTGTATCATCAAAAAACCTCACAGGTGGTGTGCCCCCTTGAACCACAACCCTGTAAACAAAGGGCTCACCCACCTCTATCTCTGCATCAGGTATATCCTCAATTTTGAGCGGTAGCTCTTCAACATTAAAACCATAGTAGCCGGTCATTGCAGGACCAATAATAAACCCCACAAGCCCCATTGCCAAGACCAAACCGGCTAATATCAAAAGATTGCGATGTTTACTGGTCATCTCACCTACCTCAACACTATCAATCTCTCTCAGCTTTTTATAAACTTTTCCTTTGGTCTCGAGGGGCAACCTCACATAAACATAATATGCCTCATCCCGAACTTCAGCTGCCAATCGTGGGCGAGATTTTCGCCAAGTGTAGAAGTAAGCCACCATTGAGTCAAATATCTCACTGAGTTGCATCCCTGAAGCAACAAAAATCTCAATAAATGTATCCCTTATCACAGCCCTAACCTCACTTAGCAACTGTTTCAGATTCCCGCTTGGCACCTTAAGGAACAGTTGGGTATGGAGGTTGAGAATTCTGGAGCGAAGCCCTTGGCTGAGATGGGACGTATGCGAGATGAAGAGGGGCAATCTCCCATGCGTGTGGTCCCCAAAAATAAACATCAGGAAACACTCCACAACATCTTTCAGCTCCATTATCGTTGGCTTCTTTCTACCCAATTCTCTAAGTGCGGCCATAAACTCGATGTATGGGGTAATATAGGCATCAAAGAGTGAGGTGGTTGGCTTTCTCCTTAACAACCCACCAAGCAATCCCAATAGAGTATCCAATAATTTGCGGATTTGAGCCCTTAGAATTATGGAAAAACCAAGCGCGAGTGCCAATGACATTAGGAATATAGACCAAAATGCCTTCGAGACCTGTGGTTTCTCTAGGACATAAGTCTTCTCACAGGGCGGGCATACACTCCCGCCACAATCTACACCCTCTTCATCTCCATTCTTTATACCATCGCTACAGCTGGGGCATGGGGGACATGGACCGCCACAATCTATGCCCTCCTCACCCTGGTTCTTTATACCATCAAAGCAGGTGGGGCACGGGGGACACGGGCCGCCACAATCTATGCCCTCCTCACCCTGGTTCTTTATACCATCAAAGCAGGTGGGGCACGGGGGACACGGACCACCACAATCTACACCCTCCTCACCCTGGTTCTTTATCTTATCATCACAGGTTGGGATATAGGTACAATTCCTAACTGTCTCAGGCACCCATAATGACACATTACAATTGTTGAGGTCCTTGCATTCCCTTGTTTGGATGCCAGAGGGCAAACACTTGCTCCAATTTCCACACACCCAATTAGGTTTACACTTTGGGATTAGGGTAGGAGTTACCTCTTCTCTCTTTTTCGGAGGTGGGGGCTGAGGTATCTTAACCACCTCCAACCAAACCTCATTGCTAATTGCTGATGCATTAAAGGGGTCTGTTGCCACAAAGAATGCTGTTCTGTTACCATACCAGTCTGTGCTTGGTATATAGGTAACCACATGAGAGGTTTTATTAATCTCTATGTAGATATTGTCAACAGGATATAGTAGAGAGAAGTTAAGAGGGTCATTGTCTGGGTCCACAAAGTAATCATCCAGGTCCCTGCCAATGAGTATTGTATTCCAGGCCCATGTCTCATTTGGGAGCGTGGCTATCTGCACAGGTCCACGATTGACTATCTCAAACTTGCTAAACACCCACCCAACCTCATCAAGGTCTTGAGCACTCGCATTGCAGTAAACTCCCCAATCATCATTATACCCACGTTTGTTTGGATGTGGAAAACTTCTTGTGTATTCATACAGCCTAGTGTCTGGGTTATACTCCATGAAATACTCTTGTGGTTCCTCATAATCGAGTTCAAATTTGATTAGACAATAAACCCCAGAACCATGTATGGGTGTATGGGTTGCACCATCAGTCAGGTTCGCATAAAAGGTGACTGGCTCATTTACAAAATAGTCTCTTGGGCTCTGTGTATCGTCAGTTATACTCAGCTTTGCATACGAACCCTCAACAAGTGAATAAGCAGCAGGTCCATTTCTCAGTAACCTAAACACAAAGGTGCCATTTGTGTAGTTTAAAGGCTGACAAGAGGCAAGTGGGCAAGGTGCACCATTTCGATATATCTGAGGGTTAAAATAAGAGATGTTGTAAAATGTGATAATCGGTTTTATGTTTAAAAGGTCACTTGTAACACAGGGTATATCACCAATATCAAGAAAATTGTGTTCCATGGTTAATAATGAGTCAAGGTCTGCTCCATCCAGATTAATTGTGGAAGCACCAAAATCAATCCACACTTTGTTGGGTATGCCTATTGTAACATTCTTAAGAGCAACCCAAGATGTAAATTGTGAGAAATTTGTGGTGAGATTATTCCTAAAATTCTCCCAAATTGGTGGCTCATCAATATTATTTATAGTAAAAACATCTGAGTAATCCTCATCGTATGGTGTGCAAGATGTAAAATTGGCACGGGCATGTATCACATACCCGCAGTTCCGGTCTTCAAACTGGGTTGTATCAAACTCCAAGTTAAAGTAATTCCCAGAGCTTTCAGTTACGTTTCCTAGGTAGCTCCTCATAAAATTGTTT
>QMQS01000049.1 GCA_003650585.1 Candidatus Woesearchaeota archaeon | reverse complement strand
TTCCAATACACTATGGTACACATTATGACCACAAACTGCTTGGGTGTTTATGTTTTTGATGAGCGCTTTAAGCTTGTGCACAGCAAGAGGTTCTCTAGAAAGGAGTTGCAGGATTATAAGGAACAGCTTGAATCAGGGGAATGGCTGAACTCTGAATTAGAGGCAATCAACAAGCTCAAAGGGCGTATAATATTCCTTGGATTCAAGAAAAAGCGACCAGGTGTTGTGGTATCTCAAGACATCGAGAAGCTCACCAAAGTGAGTTCCATGCTGCTAAAAGAGGTGGGGGCTATTAAGGAAGCGAACACGCTCCTGAGTAGTTTAGAGTTCGAACAGGGCTTCACAGAGGACTTGGTTGTGATTCATCTTTTGAGGACAATAGAGGATTTGGAGCGAGTGATAAACGGCTTAATAATGAGGATAAAGGATTTTGTGAAGCTGTACTTCCCTGAGCAGGTTGGTAAGCTCGATGATAACCTTGCTTTGTTAGAACTAGTGGCTAAACCTGGCAAGGATGAGATTGGGTATCATGTGGGGCGAGAGCATAGAGAAGCATTTAAAAAACTCGCAATGGAGGTCATGAGATTGATTCAGCAGAGGGATGAACTGAGCAAACACCTCGAAAAAACTATGCAGAGGGTTTGTCCCAATGTGCTTGCTGTGGGAGGAGCAATGATTGGCGCAAAGCTACTCTCCTTGGCTGGCTCTTTAAAGAAACTTGCCCAAATGCCTTACTCGAAACTCCAGGTTTTGGGGGCAGAGAAGGCAATGTTTAGGCATGTTATAAAGGGTAGCAAAACGCCCAAGCATGGCATATTGATTAACCATCCACTCGTTGCCTCAGCAAAATCCAAGGGTAAAGCAGCCAGATTGGTAGCAGAGAAATTGACTATTGCTGCTAGGCTGGATTATTTTAAGGGCGGGGATAGGTCAAAGCAATTGCTTGAGGATTTGAAAAAGAGACTAAAATGAAATCCACTCAGTATTTCGGTGTGTTTGGGCAAGGCAAGAAACTGTACACCATCAATCTTGTGCGAGGTAACTCTGTTTATGGGGAGGCTCTAGTTAGAGAGGGGGGCAGGGAGTATCGCTATTGGGACCCTTATAGGAGTAAACTCGCTGCTGGGTTGCTGAAGGGGCTTATTGATTTAAACCTTAAAAGCAATAGCATTGTGCTTTATCTCGGGGCTGCAAGTGGCACCACCCTGAGCCACATCTCTGATATTTGCAAGGATGGGCTTGTGTTTGGGGTGGAGTTCTCCCCAGAGGTGTTCGCTGATTTGTTTCTGCTTGCCAAATTGCGGGGGAATGTGGTGCCAATGCTTTGTGATGCCACCTCACCTGAAACATACTACCACAGGTTGGTTGCTGTGGATTTGGTCTACCAGGATATAGCCCAGAGGAATCAGGTCGAGATTTTCGAGAGGAATTGCGACCTCTTTCTAAAGAGGGGTGGCAGGGGTGTTTTGTGTGTCAAGGCAAGGAGCATAGATGTTGCAATGCCTCCAAAGAAACTCTTTAGAGAGATAAAGCACAGGTTGAGGGCCAAGTTTAGGTTGCTGGATTACCATGTGCTCGAGCCTTATCAAAGGGACCACGCCATACTCGTAATCGAGAGGGGCTAACAGAAAACTATAAAAACAATACACTGCAACCTTTATAAAGTTCATGCCGAGGTCGCATACACAGAGTTCACTGTGTTCCTCTGGTCGCGACCGCATGCTACACTTCGTTACGCCGAGGTCGCATAGTGGCCATTGCGGAGGATTGCTAAGAGCCATTTGTGGCTTTTAAGAAACCTTACATGGTCGCCAAAATCCTCTGTCCGCAAGGACACAGGGGTTCGAATCCCCTCCTCGGCGCTTTTGTTAAAAATGAAAAAGCTGGTGATGATTGGCTTAATTCTGTTTGTGTTACCTACTGTAATCGCCGGCACAGGGTGGATGTTTAATGCAAGTGAGGTTGGTTTTACAGTGGATGTGCATCAGAGGGTGTTGATCCATCGCTTTTCTGAGTTCTCTAGGGTTGCATATATTGAGGTTAACACCACGCTATTCCCAAAATCCACATCGAGACAACGTGTAAATTACCAATACACCAAGCCAAATGTGAGTATGGAGGGTGATTGGTACACATTTAGGTGGAGACTGCCCCAAAACATACTCAACCTTTCTGTTTACTCTACCCTTAAAAATGTGAATCTGGTGAAGCAGGTTAAAAAGAGGGTGGAGTTCCCTACCAGCAAACTCCCACCAAAGGGCTCTGAGTTCATCCAGCCTACTAAAATTATTACATCAGACGACCCTAAGATAGCTAAACTAGCCTCAAAACTTGCTGAGGGTGAGAATGATTTGTATGAGGTTCTATTTAAACTTGGCTCATGGGTGCACTCCAACATCAACTACTCTCTCTCTGACGAGACCAGATTAGAGAGTAGGAATGCGAGTTGGGTTTTGAGCCACAAGATGGGCGCATGTGACGAACTCTCAGCTTTGTTCATGGCTCTGTGTAGGGCTTTAAAGATACCTGTGAGGTACGTTGTTGGAGAGGCCTATTCTAATTTAGAGCAAGGGGGTTGGCAGAACCATGGATGGGTGGAGGCCTACTTCCCTGTGTATGGTTGGATACCCTATGACGTGACCTACGGTGAGTTTGGATGGATTGACACCTCGCACATAGTGTTTTATTACTCAAGCGATATAGGCACCCCTCCAACTATGCTCAAGTATGATGGCTCAGAGGTTAACATCTCCATTGATGAGCCAAAAGTAGATATAAATTTACTTAGTGCAAACGGGGCTTTCCCTCAACTATATCAGATTAAGGTTGAGCCCTACAAGGAAGCTGTTGGGCTAGACAGCCACAACCTTATTATTGTCACTCTCAACAACACCCAGGATTACTACCTGAGCGCTTACATCACCCTACTGAGAACTAGAGGGATAATAAACTTAGACGACAGAACTCGTTATGTGCTTCTAAAGCCAAGGGAAAGCAAGAGAGAGTTCTTCTTGATTAAAACCAGTGCCAATCTCTCAGACAGATACATTTACACATACCCAATAAGAGTGGTCACTCTAAGGAATTATACTGCAGAGACAAAATTCCAAGCTAAGAAGGATTTTGAAACATTTTCCTATGAGAGGATTAAGGCGATAGAGGAATACCTCAAGAGAGAAGAGCTAGCAGCCAACAAGACTCTGGTTAAGGACATTGACCTTGAGTGTGGATTCCTAGGCAACTATACATATGTTAATGTGGAACTCCCATTCAACTGCAGTGTGACCAACAGGGGCAACACTCTACTCAAAAACCTCAAGCTGTGCTTAGAGGGGGATTGTAGGGTGTTCAACCTCAATCTGCAAGAGACAAGGGTATTCCAATTCAAAGTGAACTACAGTGAACCAGGGCCCAGGGATGTGGTGTTTACTGTTGAGGGTAACCAAGTCTCTAGAACAGAAATTCTGAGCATAAAGCTACTACCACCGCCAAAGCTTGAGATTGCAAAAATAAATTATCCCAGTTCAGTTGGCTATAAGTCAAGGTTTGGGCTAGCATTCCTAATCAACAAGACAGTTGACTCTCCAGTGAAGGATGTTACAGTCAACCTCTCGCATGAGTACCTGAGTGATAAGTTTTTGCTCAGTGGTTTTAAGAAGGCAAAATTGGTCAATATCTCTATTAGGGGTAGAGACTTAATGATGGGTGCAAACAATTTCACCATAATTCTAGAATACAAAGACCTCTTAGATAGGAGTTACAAAACCCACGCTGAGATTGTTATAAGACTTGAGAATCTGAGTATAGTACAAAAAATATCCCTCTGGTTTAAGGGCTTCTTTAGATGGCTAGACCATCTCTTTGATTGAGTTTTAACATGGGACTGCTATTACACTCCTTAGCATATGCCCAGTAACCCTCATTGTGTAGAACTCTCTGAGGTCTAGCTTCATGTTTGTTCCCACCACTAATGGGTATGAGCCAAATTGTCTTCCAAATGTGTGGTAACCGCGGTGAACCTCCATAAAGACATCTCTCAGCTGTGTGCCAACTGGTGCCACCCTCTTAAGCATCTCGTGGTCAATCTCTTCCCTAACCCTGCGCCTAAACCCAAAGTAATGCTTCCTGTTTTTCTTGAGATACTTTGTGCCTGCGAGTTTGTGTAGCAATGTGCCTGGAAAAACATCCACCTGCCTAATGTTTATCCTCCTAACTAGCCAGCCCTTATCAAGTATCATTCTAAGATATTCCAGATTAATTTTAAGTGTTTGTTTGTTCTCACCTATCAAGCCGAGGAGCAGGTTTATGCCTGGGAGATACTTTGGCATCCCATTCTCTCCCCTCTTAGCCCCGTATTTGTTAATAGAGGCAATAGCCTTTAATACCTGCTCTGGAGTGGAGTTGAGGTTGTTGGCTTTGATTACATTCATATCAAAGCTCTCTACGCCTAGGGCAGCCACATTGCCAGGGGTGCAGTACTTCACAATTAGTTGGGTTATCCTCTCCCCTCGCTCAGTCGAGGCAATGGCTGGGTCAACATTGTCAATGTGTAGTGTCTTTAGTTTCAGTTTCGTGAGGGGTTTGAGCAAACCCTCAATCTGCTCTAAAGAGCCCCCTTTGTATGAATAGAAGTCTGATTGCTTGCCAAGTCTGAAGTGCTCAACACCATGCTTTGCCAAGGCACTTATCTCAGCCAAAATGTCAGCTTGCTCCCGCCACTCGGGTTTGCTCTTCAGTGGCTCGACACAGAAACTGCACCCAGCACCACGAGGGCAGCCCTTGCCTGTCTCTATTTCGACTATAATAGGCAACCTTATCTGGTCCACAATACTGGCACCAAGGATAGCAACATCCCTAAGCCTAGCATAAAACCCCTCCAGGGTTGGTTTGTGTGTACCACTGAGCATGGCGTCCAACTCAAGCCAACCCTCCTCTCCCAGAATAGCATCAAACTCCTTGAACAATTCTTTGTCCACCACTACTTGCCTACCACCAAACTGCATACTGCCCCTTGCAACTGGACCCACAAGCAGTCTCTTGGCTTTGAAACCCTTGAGATAGCTTGTCACCTCTTTGAGCGTGCCTGGCACAGCAGAGAGGTATCTTCCAGGGGTGTGTATCCCTGCAACAACTATAATATAGTCAGCATTTTTTAGTATTTTAACAGCATTCTCCCCATTCCTTGTGGCATTATGCGTTAATATGTCTGTGTGTAAATCTGTGGCTTTTTGTTTAACTTGGCGTAGTTTTTGCCTCAAGTCATCTATCCTTAGATAATGGCATTGGTGGTTGTGGCTGAGCACAACCCCAGCGAGATATCTGGGGTAAACACCCAAGTAGGGTGGCACTCCCAATCCAGATGGCTCGTCTGTGTAACAATCAACAATAGCGAATCTCATATCCCCAGAACACACAACCATGCATATATGTTTTTCTATTCTTTGAACTCCACATCATCGATAATACCGTCTGAGTCCAGGTCAATCCCCTCCACAACTCTCGCCATCACCTCATTGTTGTACTTGTTGCCCTTTGTGACCTCGTAGAAATACTTTAGCATGGCTATGATAGCAGCCCTAGTGCCTGAATGCCTCTTACCAGCAATGATTAGCACATATGCATCGAGGTTGTATGGGTTTCTTGCTTTTACAATTATGCCCATCTCATCCTCAGGGTAGTTGTTGCCCGTGATACTGGATTTAATGGTCCAGGTGGGTGTCTTCTCAAACCTGATGGGTAACCCCTTGTTCACCCTCTCAGTGATTTTATTCACTATTGGACCCCCTATAAGTATGAGGTTATTTCTAAGGTCGGATTCTTGGGTTTCAGTGTCTAGTTTGACATTTGGCTTTGGCACATAGTTGAGGAATGTTCCAAAGAACAAGCCCAAATCGATTCCATAATAACCGTCCCTGCTCCTCGCCTTATCCGGACCATGGGGATCAGGGGAGCCAGTAATGATTAGAGCGTTCATCTTCCCCCCGTCTATAAATGGCTTCAAAAACCCGTTTTCGTCCTTGAGTTCGAGTATGCGAGGAGAGACCTCAAATTCACCGAATCTAAAGAAGAACCCCTTTTTTGTGAGTTTGTAATATTTGGCGTACGAACCCATAATCCTCTCAGTTTTGGTGTTGATGATAAATCCCGCCTCTTCCATATGCCTTATGTGGTAATAGACCTTTTGCTCATGTACTCCGAGTTGCTGTGCAATCTGTTTTGGATAGAGCTCTTTCCCTTTTAGGGTGTCTATTATCTGAAACACAAGGTCAGAGTTTAGATGTCTAAGTTTTTTTAAAGAGATCTCCTCTGCAGGCAGCGAGAGTATCTTACCGTTTTCTCTCTTAACAATGTGCATAAACCCACCCAAAAAATATTTTTAATCTTATATAAAACAGAATAATAATAAAAAGCTTTCTATTTGCTAACAATGAGAAATTGAAAGGCGTTTAAAGAAGGTTCATAATCTGGTTGATATGGTCCGCCACTTTCTCGCCCTTCTTGGTGAGCTTTAAGAGTTTAATCCTACCCTGTTTAACGAACTCTATTAACCCTGCTTTGTGCATCTGTTGAAGGATTTTGACCACATGAGAGTATGTGCAATTTATCTCTTTGGCAAGTGATGAAGCGTATATCTCTTGCTTAGCATGAAACAGCCCCAATAGCATTAGAGCTGGCTTTCTTCTGAAGAACACATTGAATATCTTCTTCTCCCTTGCAAACATCTTTTACCCCCACACCAGTAAACCAGAAATTGTAAGTATGTTTTCCTTTATATATTTTTCCATAGTATCTTTTTGGGTTGGGAGTACATACCCATTGCAGCCATTTGCTCAAACTGTTCCACTGTAAAGCACAGGTATTTAATTGTAAAGTTCAAATCCTTTCTAACAATAGCAACTGCCTCATCAATCTTGCTGGTGTCTATGTCACTCCCTATTACCAAAATATTGGCTCCAGTGTCTCGCTTTATGCCATACAGTATCAGAACCTTTACCCCAGCCACCTTGCTGGCAAGGGAAACAAACCTTTGGAGTGGGTCCTTTGAAATTAGATTCTCAAGCAATCTCGTTCTTTCATTATCCTCCAATTGGTAGAACTTAAACCTATTGATTTTGTTTACTCTAAGTATATTAAGTTGGCTCAATCGATTTAGGATTCTGTAGGTAGTGGCGGGGCTAACCCCACACTTGCTTGATACTTCTCTAAGGTAAAACTTAGTGGTTTTATGCTCCAAAAAAAGACTCAACACCCTTAGAATTTTTTTATCAAACAATTGCTCAAGGAATTGGGTCTCTGCTTGCATATTTTTTTAATTTAACGAGGTGGTTTATATATTTTTTCATTAATGAAACAATGTTTCATATTTGAAACATACAACAAATAAGAAGAAAATTCGTGACAAAATTAGGGCTCAAGCAAACCTATTGAGGGCTTCTTCCTCGATAAAGTGGAGGCGACCAGGAATTACAATACAGTATGGTGGGTGCTTGAAGTCAAGATTCTTAAGTTTCTCAGGACGAGCAAACTTTATTATTTTATTTTTTGTACCCAACCCACTACACCCAACCCATTTCTCCTCCTCTTTAATCACCCCTCCCTTAAACCTATTCTCCATCTCGAATAGAATCTCAATTGCTTTGGGTATAGTCATAATGCCTTGCTGCTCACGTGCAACATCCAGCAAGAGGAGTGTGTGTAGCCCAATCCTCTTGTTCTCAAGTATATATCTATATGGTGATTCCACAAGCTCTGGCGTCGGATGGGGTAAGCTCACAATCCTGCCAAACTTGTATCCCTGAAGCCCTGTATCGAGGACATAGTCGAGCACAGATGCATTGTGAATCACCTCGCATTTTACCCCTGCCTTCTCAGCTCTCATAATTAGCTCTATGTGGGTGGTGGCAAAGAGGGGATCTCCCACCACAAGTAATGCAGTGTCTTGCCTCTTTGCTTCCCCTATAAGTTTGTTTGTTTCTTCCAATTCCCCCCTCGACAATTCTTTTATTGTTTTGCCAAAGCAACTCTCCATCTCTGCAATGGTGGCTTGCATGGGGCAGGTGTATGTCTCTATGTACACACTCTTTGCTTTCTTGACACACTTCAATCCCCTAACCGAGATGTCCTCTAGAGGAGAAGCCCCCAATCCAATAAGGTAGAGTGTCATTTCTTAGCCAGATTGAAGCCAAGTATAAAAAAATTTCCATAGCAAAGAAATTCGAAAAATTTAAATATAAGTTATGCTAAGT
>QMQS01000048.1 GCA_003650585.1 Candidatus Woesearchaeota archaeon | reverse complement strand
ATGATTACTGTAATCGGGGGCGGACCAACTGGAAGTTTCCTTGCTCAATTGCTTGCCAAGAGTGGCTACAAGGTGGTCGTGCTAGAGGAAGACAAGCAAATAGGTACCCCAGTACAATGCACAGGTATTGTAACAGGCACGCTCCAAGAGTTAGTAGATGTTGAACCTGGTGTAATTCTGAATAGAGTTACAATGGTTAAGCTTCATTCTCCCAATCGCAGCCTCCCTTTAAAACTAAATGAACCGAATCTTGTGCTAGACCGCAAGAGGCTTGACATAGCACTCGCAGAAGAGGCAAGAAAGGCAGGGGCTATCTACAAACTCAACACAAGGGTTCTGAGTGTAGAGAGAGGTAGCAGATTGTACATGATAAAAACAAACAGGGGCGATTTTAAAGCAAAAATAGTTATAGGGGCAGACGGACCACGCTCAACAACAGCCAAGCACTTGGGGCTTTACAGAAATAGGGTATTGCTCAAGGGAAAGCAAATCGTGGTAAGAAAGAGTAACAACAACTGTGTTGAGTTCTTCTTGATGAGGGGCTATTTTGGTTGGCTCGTACCAGTTAACAGAAGAGTGGTTAGGGCTGGGGTGGCAACCCTCAACAATCCCAACAAGTCATTTGAGCTCTTCTCCAAGGTAGTGGGGGTTGCCCAGAGAAAACCCTTAGAAACACAAGGCGGCTTAATCCCGATATTCGAATATTTTGGTAGGAGGTCAAGTGGCAATGCATACCTTGTGGGCGATGCTGGTGGATTTGTCAAGGCAACCACTGGTGGGGGGCTTGTCCAGGGATTAAGCTCTGCCAAGCTCTGCCACCAAGCAATCACGCATGGCTCAAGTTATGAGCTCCTTTGGAGAGCCAATCTTGGTTGGGAATTGCTTGCCCACAAAGCAATATTCGACACACTCAAACGACTAAGCAACAAGCAGCTTGACACACTCCTCACACTGCTTTCCAAACCAGATGTCAAGCACCTTTTGGAGAGCCAAACGCGAGACAAATTATTAAAATGGGGCTTTAAGCTGGTGGCGCATCAACCAAGGTTTATACCTTTCTTTATAGCTGCCTTGCTCTCATAAAAAGATTTATAAATTGGGCCTGATTTCAGTGAGAAGCGGGGGGTTTTTAATGCCAAAAGAGAAAGAAATAGAGATTGACCTTACAAAGATTGTTTCATTCTTCAAAAAGAGAAGGGGCAAGGGAGCAAAGCCGGCTCGGCTTCAAGCATTGAACCAGTCTTGGGTTGTGCTCACTGTTCTGGTTTTGATACCCTTTGTCCTCGCCTTTGTTATCAGAATGGCACCCGCGAGTCTTCCAATAACAGAAGAGTGGGCTAGGGATGCTGTGTATTCAAACATAAAGAACTCCATAATGGATGACATTAATAAACAGCACCCAAACCTACCCCAGTATCAAAAACAGGAACTTCTACAGGACATGTTTGAGAACTTTCTCAGAAACAAGGGCAAGGAGATTGAGGCTTCAATCCAAAAGACCTCAGAATACTTCAAAGGGCAGTTGAAGAACCCTAATGGTTATACTTACTTGTTAGCAATAGACCCTTACGCATACTTTCGTAGGGCAAGGAACATCATAGAAAAGGGGCATATGTGGGACACGCTGAAGGATGGGGTGCCCTGGAACGACCACATGGTTGCCCCACTAGGGGTAAAGATGAGCTTTAACCTCCACCCTTACATCATTGCATACTGGTACAAATTGCTCAGGGTGTTTGGGTTTAAAGACCTCATGGGGGCTGCCTTTTTCATCCCAATCATCTTCTCTGCATTGGCAGTGGTACCCGCATTCTTCCTCGGGCGAAGGTTTGCTGGTAATGTGGGGGGGTTTGTTGCTGCGGTTATGGTGGCAGTCGCCACACCATTTATCTCAAGAACCTCTGGGGGTTTTGTTGATACAGACGCGTACAATGTGCTCTTCCCGTTGCTAATATCCTGGCTATTCATCGAAGCAATGGAAAGAGAGACACTCAAATCAAAAATAACCTTATCAGCATTGGCTGGCTTATCAGTTGGAATATTCAGCTTGATTTGGGAATGGTGGTTCATTTTTGATCTAATTGTAGCGGTTATACTAAGTTTCTTTGGCTTCAACCTTTTGAGGAACTTAGTAACCAAGCAGGGCTTAAACTTTGAGAAGCATGTCATAAACAATGTCTATACAAGTGTGATGTTTGTTCTGGTATCAGGAGTTACTGTAACCATATTCAAGAGCTTTTCAGAATTTATCAGTGGCGCATTCTCCAACCCCATCAGTTACTATTATCTAAAAGCAGTGGCTGTGTTTAAGGTCTGGCCCAATGTCATGACCACAGTGGCAGAGCAGAATGCATTGAGCGTGAGTAAGGTAATTTCTACAATGGGTGGACCGATTTCCTTTTTCATTTCAATCCTGGGCATATTCCTAATTGCTTTTGACTTGAGAAAACTAACCAAAAACGACTACTATTTTCTATTTGGAGGCGGGGTTTGGCTCTTGCTCGTTGTTTTAATCTTCCAACCCACCAACGCTATGGCGTTTGACCTCCTTGTTGCACTCCCGTTCATTGCTAGATACATTAATCTCCTTAGAACAAAAGAGAGAGTAAACATTGAATTCTCAGTGTTGTGCCTCATATGGTTTGTTATCACCTTCTTTGCTTCTGTGAGGGGTGTGCGTTTCACCCTACTCTTGGTACCAATCTATGCCTTGGGGTTTGGGGTGGCCATTGGAAAGCTATTGGTGTTATTGGAGAGATTCTTTACTTCAAGTTTGGGGATAGAAAGAACACTCTCCAGACCTCTACTCTATGTGGGTGTATTGGTAATTCTCATTAGCCCCACTCTCGCTGGTTACAGGACAGCAACCCACGAGATACCCTCAATGAACGACGCCTGGTACCAGGCTCTTGAGAAAATAAGGCAAGAATCAGCCCCAGACGCAATCATCAACTCCTGGTGGGACTTTGGTCACTGGTTCAAGGCAATAGCAGACAGGGCTGTCACATTTGATGGTGCCTCACAAAACACACCCATGGCACACTGGATTGGGCTCAGTTTGCTCACCTCAGATGAGGCAACAACAGTTGGCATACTTAGAATGCTTGACTGTGGCTCAAACACTGCATTTGAGGTTTTGAACAAAGAGCTTAGGGACACACCCAAGAGCGTCGACCTACTCTACAAGATTATTAGGGTTGACAAACAAGAGGCAGCCACCATACTTGCCAACAATGGCGTGAGTAGTGAAACAACCAATGAGGTGCTGAAATACACCCATTGCAACCCGCCAGAGGATTACTATATTACATCTGATGATATGATTGGCAAATCAGGGGTGTGGGCACATTTCGGTAGTTGGGATTTTGTTAAGGCAAGTATGTACAGGGATGTTATCAAGCTCAGAGAGAGGACAAAGGGTATTGAGTTGCTAAAGACAAAGTACAACCTCTCTGAGGAAGATGCAATGAGATATTATTATGAGATAAAAAGCACTGATGCGGATGACTGGATAGCACCCTGGCCCAGTTATGCAAGCAGGAAGTACACCTGCCAGACACAGGGCCGCAAGCTCATATGCCCCCACAACGTTGGAAAGGGGAACATAATTCCATTTGAGATTGACCTAGAAAACATGACAGCATTTGTGAGCACAACCACAGGTAAGGTTTATCCCAACACATTTGTTTATCCAACAAAGGATGGCTATGCTGTTAAGGAATACAAGGGGGAAACTATAGGGCTCTCATTAACACTCATTCCACCGACCAGTGTGGGCGGTAAGTATGCCTCGGTGCTCTTGGCACCAGAGCTTGCACAGAGCACATTCCACAAGCTCTTCTTTTACGAGGGTCATGGTATGAAATGCTTTGAATTGTTTGACCATCGCACCCAATTCACTGGTGGAGACATCTATGTCTGGAAGGTTGACTGGTCGTGTAACCAGAACAACACAATCTTTGGTTAAAATGTATAAGGGCAAAAGTGTGGCACTGGTAATACCTGCACGCAACGAGGAGAAATTAATTAGACCAACTCTAGAGCATGTGCCAAAGACAGTGGACAAGATTTATGTTATTGATGATGGGAGTACAGACAACACAGCTAAGGTGGTTAGGGAGATAGCAAAGAAAGACAAACGCATTACACTCCTACAACACGAAAAGAATCTTGGACCTGGGTATGCAATAATCACTGGCTACAAGAGGGCGTCTGCAGACGGGTATGATATAGCAGTGGTTATAGGTGGTGATTACCAGATGGACCTAAGAGACCTGCCCAACTTTCTTGAGCCGCTTGTTAAGGGTGAAGCAGATTACACCAAAGGCAACCGCTTCCTTGAGGGTGGCTTCTCTGAATACAAAATGCCTTTGGTGAGATTGATAGGCAACTCAGCGCTCACATTCATAACAAAGATGGCATCTGGCTACTGGAAGTTGTTTGACACGCAGGACGGCTATACTGCTATTACCAAAGAGGCGATTGATAGAGTGAATTGGGATTATGCAAAGGCAGGCTATGGCTATGTATCAGACTTCCTAATCACATTCTCTTTGTACAACATAAGGGTAAAGGATGTGCCAAGGCGAGCCATATACCGCCCAGGTGAGAGGCAGTCCCAGATTAAGATTCTGAAGTATATGGCAACAGTGACACCCCGCCTAATAAGAAAATTCTTTTGGAGGATCAACAAGAGATACCTCCTTCTGGACTTCCACCCATTGGTGCTCTTTTACTACCTTGCTTTTATAATGCTACCAATGGGGCTTGCCCTTGGGGTCAAGATACTCTTCGAAGCCCTCCATGGCCCAATCTCAGGCAACCAGGTTGTCTTAACAGCCCTGCTGCTGATAATGGGTACCCAATTCTTGCTATTTGCAATACTGTTTGATATGGAACAGAATAGCTGAGCTCAATGCAGTTTTCTCTTGCCTTTCACCCTTGCTGGAACCCCAGCAACAATGGCCCTAGGTGGTACATCCTTTGTAACCACAGAACCAGCTGCTATAACAGCACCATAGCCTATCTTGTTTACACTTGGCAGAATTACACTCCTTGCACCAATCCAAACCTCATCAGATATCTCTAACCCTGAGGGCTTTATCCTGTTCTCAAAAAGCGACACCCCTTCCACAACATGTTCGTGTGTGAAGATAATTGTGTCTTGGCTAATATTGACCCTGTTTCCAATCTTTAGACCCCCGGTATAATCAATGTAACAACCAAGGCATATCACAACCTCATCCCCAATCTCTAACTTGTGCTTAGAGAGGTTTGGATGCACCTCCAATAGTTTCACCCCTGCCCCAATGTTTATCCTCCCTGTTCTGAAATGCAACCTGTACCACAGATGCTTTAGTTGCTTGAGCCCAGGGGTTTCAAATATTGCTAAGCCTAAAAGTACTTGCATGCCCAGCTCGTAGATTTGTTTAATGCCTCTCATAGAACTCCTTAATCAGTTCGCATATTTTCTTTATCTGCTCTTCACTCAGCTCAGGGTACATCGGGAGAGAAAGGATGCGTTTTGCCTGGTACTCTGCCACTGGGAAATCCCCCTCTTTGAGCCCCATCCAATTGTAAGCGGGCTGGAGGTGTAATGGCACTGGGTAATGGATGCCACTCGCAACCCCATGCTGTTTCAAGTATTCCCTGAGCTCGTCACGCCTCTCCACCATAACCACATAAACATAATAAACATGCTTTGCATTGGGTTGGGTTTTTGGCAGCACAACCTGGCTCACATCCTTAAGGTAATTGTTGTAGAGCATAGCATTCCTCTGCCTTGCCTTTAGCCACTCTTCGAGATGCCTCAGTTTAACCCTCAAGATGCCCGCTTGCAAATTGTCTAGCCTCTCGTTGTAACCCTCAATCGTGTGGATGTACTTGTCGCTAGGCTTTCGACCATGGTCACGAAGCATTGCTATCTTGTCAGCAAGCTCGTTGGAGTTGGTTAAGATAGCGCCACCATCACCATATGCACCCAATACCTTGCTGGGAAAGAATGAAACACATGCAATATCAGAAAATTTGGCAAGCCCCACACCATTAATATTTGCCCCAACTGACTGGCAAGCATCCTCAATTATCTTTATATCCCTGCTACCAATTAGCTCTTTTAAAGCGTGCATATCAACCATTTGACCATAGAGGTGTACTGGCACAATTGCTTTCGTATAAGGTGTAATAGCCGCCTTCACCCCCTCGAGGTCCATAAGAAAGGTCTCCCTATCAACATCCACGAACTTTATGCTGAGATTGTTTTGGTGTATCACCTCGGCTGTGGCAATGAATGTGTTCACTGGGATTATTACCTCACCAGGCCCTAACTCTAATGCCTTGAATGCCAAAAACAAAGCAGCAGTACCGCTCTTCACTGCCACGCACCGCTTCACACCACAATACTCAGCAAACTCCCTCTCAAACCTCTCCAAATCCTTGCCCTTTATGAACGCTGTGTGCTCAATAATCTCCTTAATTTTTGCATCAAGCTCTGGTTTTAGTGCTTGGTACTGAGCCCTCAAATCAACGAGTGGAATATTCAACATTATCACCTATACGCCTTTTTGTTGTCTTCATACACAAGCTCCTCCCTCTTTTTTACAACCCTCGCTGGGTTGCCCACAACCACTGTTTCTGGTTCTACGTCCCTTGTAACAACCGAGCCAGCCCCAACTATTGCGTTGGTTCCTATGTTCAATCCAGGCAGGATAGTGGCGTTTGCTCCAATAATAGCTCCCTCCATTATACATGGTCCCTTTAACCTCTTCTTCACCTCGACAGAGCGCGGGTACTTTGCATTGGTCAGAACAACATTGGGTCCAATCCAACACCCCTCCCTAAGCTCACTAAACTCTGGGATAAACCCATTTGAGTGTATCCTCACATTGTTGCCAATCTTAACATGGTGCTCAACGTCTGAATTGGTACCGATTGAAACATTATCACCTATCTCATTAAGTTCCCGAATCATCACCCCATGCCCTGTGTTGAAGTTACTCCCTATCTTATTTCCAGCATATATCACTGTGTGGCTTCTTATGACTGAGTTATCGCCTATGACTGTCTCAAGTTCCCCCTCTCTATACCCCTTTGGGGGTTTACCGATTATCACAAACTCCTCGACAACAACATTCCTACCAAGCTTGACATTCCTGTGTATCACTGCGGTTTTTGCAATCATTTTAATGGTAACTTAACCTCCTTACCTGTGGCAGCAGACTTGTAAATAGCCATTATCACCTCAAGCGATTTTCTGCCCTCGTATCCATCTGTGTATGGCTGGGCTCTTCCAAGTATTGTGTCTATCACATTTTGTAGGTAAACACGGTGGCCGTATCCATACACATCTGGTGGGAATGTGGAGCTCTCTTGTATGTACTGATCCTCGTTTCGAATATCCTTGAAAATCCAGGTTTCAATTTTATTCACTGCAAACCCTCCAATCTTGACACTCCCGTTCTTACCCAGTATCGTCAAAGAGCCCTCAAGGTTGTGTGGGTATGTGCAGGTTGTGGCTTCTATGACGCCTAAAGCCCCTGACTTGAATTTCAACAGAGCGACTGCAGTATCCTCCACTTCTATATCGTGGTCAAGGCGTGCCACCTTGGCGAGCACAGACTCAACTGGTCCACCGAACCACAGGATTAGGTCAACATGGTGCGAGGCTTGGTTCAGAAGCACACCCCCATCAAACCTCTTTGTGCCCCGCCATTCGTCCATATCATAGTACTCCTGCGGTCTAGTCCATCTCACAGTCGTGTTGAGCAAAAACAACTTGCCAAATCTGCTTTGTTCTAGTGCCTCCCTTGCCCTCTGCACCGGTGGGTTGAGCCGGTTTTGCTTTACCACAAAGAGCATCACACCATTTTTCTTACATTCCTCAATCATCCAGTCTGCATCCTCAAGATTCAATGCCATGGGCTTCTCTGTAACAACATGAAACCCTTGCCTGGCTGCCTTGACTGTCATCTCGGGGTGAAGCCCAGACGGGGTACAGATATCAACAACATCAATATCCTTTTGTTTGAGAAGCTCAGAGTAATCATAGAACTGCTTTGCTTTGTACTCCTTTGCAAATTTGTCAGCCCTATCCCTCTTTATATCGCACACATACCTCAACTCTGCACCATCTAATTCTGAGAGTATCTTAGCATGCTTATTGGCAATCCTACCACAACCCACCAAACCAAACACCAGTTTCTTACCCAAACTCCTCACCCCCGCGCCTTAGCCCAGTAATACTTGTTATGTGTTTATAAATTTTT
>QMQS01000047.1 GCA_003650585.1 Candidatus Woesearchaeota archaeon | reverse complement strand
CTTTTGTTTAAAGAAAGGTGTATCAAGCACAAAACTCTCAAACTCACCACCCTCACCTGCAGGGTTAATCCTAAGCTTATCATAAACCCTTCTTATCTCATTGATGAAACTCTCATCCACCTTTCTCCCAATTAAACCCTCAAGCCCCTCCCCAAACACTCCGGTAATTATCACTTCAAACTTAAGTTTTACAAGTTCATTTAGCAATTCAAACTGGTCTTTTAGCCAGAGTGGGTTGAAGCACTCAAGCTTGAGCTTATTGCAGATCTTTTGGATACGCGTGGCTTGGTAAACAGAAGCAACTGCACCACTCACAATGCCATTGATATTGAATCTTTTCTTTGCTAGCAATATTGCCCTCTCCAAATCCTTAAGCTCTTTCTCTTTAACCCCCTCTGTTGTAACCTTTACAATCTCCAAGCCAATCGCCTTTGCTTGGTAATCCACCCAGTCTATATTGGGCGTGTGAAACATGTAGCTGTGAGGGTTTTTTGAAACCACTGTAATTAAGCAGCTTACCTCACAGTATTGCTTAGCGTAGTGCAAAGCTAGGGTTGAATCCTTCCCTCCAGAGAAGAGCACCCCCACTCTCATCTTTGTTTGATTTCACCCTCAAGCCAACCCAAATAATCCTGGTTGGCATCTGCTTTTATCCTTATTATACAGGGTATTTTGTATGGATGGATTGCCTTCACCTCTGCCTCTAATTGTTCAATCCTTTGCTGGGTTGTCTTTGCAATTACCACCCACTCATCCCCTTCCTCAATCTTGCCCTCCCACCAGTACATGCTCTTTATTTTGAAGATATTGGCACATGCAATAATCCTTTTATCAAGCAAGTGTTTTGCAACCCGTTTTGCCTCTTCTTGAGAAGGGTTTGTTATATATGCGAGCAACAGGCTCATGGTTTTCACCCCACACAATTTTGATTAAGTATTACCAATGCTGCATTCAAAAACTCAAATAACCTCTACAATTGTCTCTGCTTTACACTCTATCCCAATTGAATCATCGGTTGCTATGATGTGCGCTGCTCCATACGCTTTGCCCTTCACCTTGATACTCTTGCCTTTGATATTTTGTAGTACCACAATGCTTGGGTTGTCACTCGCCCAAGAAATAGAGCTTCCATCTCCAGCAAATCCAGTTGCTTCTATTGTTCTGACCTCGCCAAGTGGCAGATCTACGTATGATGGTTCTGTGGCAAGGTTGCAGCTGGGGCTAGCTTGCTCATCCTCTATTGGCTCGCACTCACCAAGGGTCCAATCTTCCAAAGCAAATTCACCCTGTTTCCATCTATTTAGCATCCCAAGCAATTCTGATATATTGTAGTAACAGGTCATGGTTGAGAGCGCATTCTTCAACTCGGCTCTGACTTCCTCCTCTTTTTGGTTCAACTCCTCCTCAGATACACCCTGCGAGAACAACTTTGCTATACTCTCAGGACTCAGCTTTGATTCAAGCTCTCTCAGTTTCAAACCGCATTTACCACCTCGCTCGCCCACTATCTCCATCTCGAGTGTTTCATACACCTTTAAACCCAGAATTTCCACTGGCACTACACTCCTCACTTTTGCAGGCGAGCACTCCTCAGCAGAGAGTATAAAGCAGCCAAGATTGCTACCACAATCATTTAGCTCCTGCATGCTAGTTGGTTGTTCCAGATTGGCTGGCTTCGCCATATCATCCACATGGCTTCCCTCTTTGCCAGGAATCAATAGCATTAGTCCCACAACTGCTATGACGAAAATCATCCCAGCGACCAACCAACCAGATTTGAATGTAAGTGGCCAAGAGGGCGAAGTGGGCTTTGGTGTTTGGGCTGGGGATTGGAACGGTGGTGTTGGGGGTGTTGTCGGTCTCTTTGGAAAGGCCTTTACAAATGCTTCATCTATTTCCAAGTCATCCCAACCCGCTTCATAAAGCAACTTCATAATCTTAGCAGGAGGTATGCCCTTAGAAATACAAGCTCTAATGTACTCAACCAGCTCTGGATTTACCATGTAAGATTATTGTTAGGGAGTGGGGTATAAAAATATTTCGAAGAAAAAGGGTTTACATCATGTGTGGTGGCATTCCACCAGCCTCCCCCTTCTTCTCTTCCTCTTTAATCTCTGCTACCATTGCCTCTGTCGTGAGTAGCATAGACGCAGCAGATGCAGCATTCTGCAATGCTGTTCGCGTAACCTTTGCTGGATCTATGATCCCTGCTTCGATAAGGTTCTCGAACCTGTCTTTGGCTGCATTATAGCCTGTTATCTTATCATTGAACGAGAGTATCTTGTTCACTATGACTGCTCCATCTTTGCCTGCATTCTCCGCAATCTGTTTTATTGGCGCATATAGGGCATTCTTCACTATCTGTACACCGATTGCCTCGTCCCCCTCGAGTTTCAGGTTATCCAACGCTGGTAGGGCATTCAGTAGTGCAAGCCCACCACCAGGGACAATACCCTCTTCAACTGCTGCTCTAGTAGACGCAAGGGCGTCCTCCACTCTAGCCTTCTTCTCCTTCATCTCTGTTTCAGTGGCAGCACCAACATTTATCACAGCCACTCCACCGGCCAGTTTTGCTAGCCTCTTCTCAAGGTCCTCTTTGTCAAACTTGCTCTCTGTGCGTTCTATCTGCTTTTTAATAGCCTCTATCCTTTCCTTAACCAGTTTCTTGTCACCCATACCCTCTACTATGGTTGTTTTGTCTTTGTCCACCTTGACTCTCTTTGCTTGACCAAGGTCATTGAGGGTTACATCCTCTAGTTTCATACCCTTCTCCTTGCTGATAACCTTGCCCCCTGTTAGGATTGCTATATCCTCGAGTTGGTGCTTCTGGTCATCTCCGAATCCAGGGGCTTTGACTGCAACTGTCTTTAGCACACCTCTGAGATTGTTGAGCACGAGTGTTGCCAGTGCCTCGTCCTCCACATCCTCAGCAATAATCAGCAAGGGTCTCCCTATCTGTGATAGGTGCTCCAAGAGCTGGATCATTGGCTTCACTGTGGTTATCTTTTTGTCATATATGAGGATGTATGGCTCATCCAGTATTGCCTCCATTGTGTCTTCCTTTGTTGCCATATATGGGCTAACATACCCCTCATCAAACTGCATTCCCTCTACCACGTTAAGGTGGGTCTCCATTGACTTGGCTTCTTCAACAGTTATCACACCATCTGAGCCAACCTTATCCATTGCCTCTGCAATCAGTTCACCAATTGCTTCGTCATTGTTTGCAGAGATAGTGGCAACCTGCTTAATCTTCTCTTTGTTGTCCACCTTTCTCGCCTGCTTTTTGATTTCCTCAACAACCACCTTTACTGCTTTGTCTATTCCACGCTTGATAGCCATTGGGTTGGCACCAGCAGCAGTGTTCTTAAAACCCTCTCTCACTATCGCTTGAGCAAGGATTGTGGCAGTTGTTGTTCCATCCCCAGAAACATCCTTTGTCTTTGTTGCCACTTCCTTCACAACTTGCGCCCCCATGTTCTCGAATGGGTGCTTTAGCTCTATTGCCTCAGCGATTGTAACCCCATCGTTTGTTATTGTTGGGGTACCGAAGCCCTCATCCAGAATAACATTCCTTCCTTTAGGTCCCAGAGTGACCTTAACTGTGTTAGCGAGCTTGTTAACACCAGCCATAATGTACTTTCTTGCCTGTTCATTGAAAACAATCTGTTTTGCAGTCATTTTGATCACCTCACCAGTGCTATAATCCTGTTCTCATCTACTATGATATAGTCCTCTCCCACCTTGTCAGCCCCAATGTCCTCATAAATCACTTTGTCTCCCTTTTTAATCTTAAGGTCCACTTTCTCTCCAAGGGCGATGACCTCTGCCTTGTTGAGGTCCATCTCCTCTTTCTCAGTCAAATAGATTCCTCCAGAAGTTCTGGTTTCCTTTGTTTCAGATTTAATTGGTTTTAAAAGAATCTTCTTGTTTAATGGTATAATTTCCATCGTCACCACCTCACTCAACCAACGTTGATTTTAAGTCAACATAGGGTAATAACCACTGATTTTTAAAATTTTTGGTTTAACTTTTCACAAATTTTAAAACCTCTCCCTGATTAGATAGCAAGAGTGGTATTTCACTGTAAGGCAAAAGAAGAGGTGCTTGAAGAACTAGGTAGCAATGAAGAGAGTGGGCTCTCTCAGAGTGAGGCACAAGAGAGGCGTGAGAAGTATGGACCAAATAAGATTATTGTTGGAAAACCCCTCTCTCCTTTTAAGATTTTCATTAACCAATTCCGGAATATACTTGTTTTAATACTAATAATAGCAGCCATTGGCTCTTATCTGATTGGGTTACTTCCAGGGCATAAGTCACAGCTTGAGAACACTGTGCTTATACTTATAATCCTCTTTTTCAATGGTGTGTTTGGGTTTGTGCAGAATTACAAGGCAGAGCGCAGCATCCAAGCATTGAAGAACATGAGTGTTACTAAAGCCAAAGTATTGAGGGATGGCAAGGTTCATCTCATTAATCCCGAGGATATTGTTCCAGGGGATATTGTGCTTTTGGAACAGGGTGATAAAGTCCCTGCAGATATAAGACTGATTAGCGCAGACGCCCTTTCTGTGGATGAATCTATACTAACAGGCGAGAGCATGCCAGTAACAAAAGGGGTTAGCAAGCTTCAATGCGACACACCCCTTGCTGAGAGATACAACATGGTGTATATGAACACTATAATTACTAGGGGTAATGCCACTGGTGTTGTGGTTGCCACTGGAAGAGCCACTGAGATTGGTAAGATTGCAAAGGATGTACTCACTGCCTCTGAAAAGAAAACACCCTTCACAAAGGAGTTGGATAAACTAGGAAAGAGGATAGGGTATATTATAACTGGGTTAATAATCATGATAGCAATTGTGCAACTTCTCATTGGCAAGGCAGACTTCTTTACAATTATAATGGTGGCTATTAGTCTAGGGGTTGCTGCCATCCCTGAAGGACTCCCAGCTGTGGTTACTCTTGCAATGGCAATTGGCACCAGGAAAATGCTCAAGCGTAATGCCCTTGTGAGGAAGCTTTCTGTTGTGGAAAGCTTGGGCTCAGTGGATGTGATATGCACTGATAAAACAGGCACATTGACAGAGAACAGGATGACAGTTAGGGAGATATTCTTTAACAACAATAAATACAAAGTGACAGGGGTGGGTTATTCAGCAAAAGGGGAGTTTCTGCTCAACGGCAAGCAAGTGGATACCTCTCAACTTAAGCCGATACTTGAGGTGGCACTGAATTGTAACAATGCGAGAGAGAGTGTTGATGACAAGGGTGAGGTGACTTACATTGGAGACCCAACTGAGATAGCATTGCTTGTTTGTGCTCAAAAGGCTGGGCTCACTCAAGGTTGTAAGAGAGTGCATGAAAAACCCTTCTCACCTGAAGCCAAGTTCATGGTTACTGTGCATGAAACAAATGGCAGGGTTGTTGCTTACATTAAGGGTGCACCCGAGGTGGTGCTTTCAAAGAGCTCCCACATTCTTGATGAAGGTGGTGTAAAACCCCTTGCCCAGGAGCGTAAGCAATATCTACTTAGCATTAACGACTCAATGGCTAAATCCGCATTGAGGGTGCTTGGGTTTGGATATAAGGAGTTACCCCAAAACTATACACAAGAGGATTTAGAGCAGGGGTTTGTTTTTCTTGGTTTGTGTGGCATGATGGACCCCCCAAGAGAGGGTGTGAAGGAAAGCATCCGGGCATGCATAGAGGCAGGTATAGAGGTGAAAATGATTACTGGGGATAACCTGCTCACAGCAGTGGCAGTAGCCAAAGAGGTAGGGCTTGGTACAAGGGCCATAAATGGCAATCAGCTTGAGCAAATGAGCGAGGAAGAACTAAAGAGGATGGTTTCAAAGATTGATATCTTCGCTCGGGTTTCTCCCTCTCATAAAGTTAGGGTGCTGAAGGCTCTTAAGGCCAATGGCTGTATAGTAGGGATGACAGGAGACGGTGTGAATGATGCCCCAGCCCTTAAGAACTCGGATGTTGGCATAGGCATGGGTGTTCGTGGCTCTGACCTTGCAAAAGAGACTTCTGACATGGTTCTCTTGGATGACAATTTTGTTACTATTAAGAATGCTATAGAAGAGGGTAGAACAATATTTTTCAACATACGCAAATTCGTTAATTACTTGCTCACAACCAACATTGCAGAGGTTTTGGTTGTTTTCATAGTTTCTCTGTTTGGTAAACTTGCAATTACACCAGTCCAACTCCTATGGATTAACCTGCTCACAGACGGGTTGCCAGCCCTTGCCCTAGGGGTTGACCCGACACCACCGGGCATCATGAAAAAGAGACCAATAAAGCATGGTGAGGGCATAATCAACAAAAGGGTTTTGGTTTCTATTTTCGGGATAGGGTGTGTATTGACTGCCATTACAATACCTCTGTTCTTCATTGGCTTGCGTAAGAGCTTAGTGATGGCCCAAACTATGGTATTCTCTGCTTTAGTGGTGTATGAGTTCCTTAGGATAGTTATGATTAGAGAACAAGAGAGGCTTTCACTATTCTCAAACAAATGGCTATTGCTAGCATTATTAACTTCAATTGCACTCCAGCTTGTTGTACTCTACTCATGGCTAGCCAGGTACTTTGGTGTAGTGCCTCTTGGCGCATTCGAGTGGCTTTTAATAGTGGCATTTGGTGCAATTGGTTACCTCGCTTCAGTTGGTTTGACTTGGTGGATTGTCAAAAGATGGAGCTAAACCCTAGCTCATTATGAAAAGATTTATATACTTCTGTGGGTAAGGAAATACTCGGGATGGGGTTTTTTGAGTTCATAAAGGCAAACAAGCCATTGATTGGTTCCAAGCGATATGCACTCAACCAGCTGAGGGGCTATCTTTCTAAAGAGGATTTGAGAAAAATAAAGAGAGCAGTAAACTTTGGTTTGGTGAGTTTTACGAATGCCACACTTGGGCTCTCTAAGGAGATAGCTGAGGATAAGCTATTTCCTTCGCTTTCTCCATTAAAGACAGACAAAAAAACTAGAGAGTTTGTGGATAGAATGAATGAGAAGATAGAGGAAAGCGTTTTTGAGTCATTGTTTAAGGATTTCTCTAAGAGGGCTTGGGAGGTTATACCAAAGTATGTGGCTTACAAGCTTCATGGCTTGGAGCTCATTAAACAGGCAATAACCCTACAGATGTTCTCTCAGGGCGTGCATATACTCCTTTTGGGTGATCCAGGCACAGGCAAGACAGAATTCCTCCAATCAGTAGAGAAACTCTACCCAAAGACTAGTTTTGGGCTTGGCTCTGGCACAACAGGGGTTGGGCTTGCGGTCACTGTTAGAGGTAAACAAGTAAAGCCAGGACTCTTGCCTATGGCTAACAATGGTATATGCTGTATCGATGAGCTTAATCTCATGAAAAAAGAGGACTACGCTAGCTTGTATTCTGCAATGGAAAAGGGTTTCATAACCTATGACAAGGGTGGCTCCCACTATCGCTTTGAGGCAAATGTGAGAATACTTGCCACAGCCAATCCAATAGGGGATAAGTTTAGGGGTACCACAAGGGATGCGATAGTTCGTCAGCTACCCTTTGAATCCGCTTTGCTGTCCAGATTCACCCTTGTCTTCCTGATAAGGAAACCGGACCTAAAGACCTTTATCAAGATTGCGAGCGATATTGTAACAAAGAGCAAAAAGCAATTAAAAGAGGGGGATGTGGAGTTCATTAGGAGGTATATCTCGTTTGCTGAGGGGCTGGAGGTGGAGTTTCCAAAGAGGTTCAAAGCCAAGGTTATGGCCTTCTCAAAAGAGATTAAGCTAGCTGAGGATAAGTTCTTCTTTGAGGTCTCCCCAAGGTTGATACATGGTTTAATGAATCTGAGTATTGCCCACGCACGGCTCCATTTGAGGCGAGAGGTTAACTCAGATGATATCGCTAAAGCGAGAAGCATTATTTTGAGTGCACTGGAGAATAAAGTTAGTTAAACCAAAAAGTTTATAAACCCCTTGGGGCATAAAAATATGATTATGAACCCCTGAGTTCTCGAGTTGGTTCAAGTGCAAGGACAACCTGCTCATTAAACTTTGAAAATGGCTGAGGTGTCATCCCCAAAGACACAGGTACGGAAGGGATTTTCAAAGTCGAAGGTCTCTAAGCGCAGCATGATTAATCTCGCGAGGGAGGTGGTTGGGGAGCGGAGTGTTAAGGTGGTGGAATACCTCTATAAGAAAAAGGATATCTCTGAGTTCGAGATTTCTAAGCAACTCAAGATGGAGGTAAATGACGCGAGGAGCATTCTCTATAAACTCTTTAACCACAATCTCGTTTCTTACATTCGGAGAAAAGACAAGGTTAAGGGCTGGTACATAAG
>QMQS01000046.1 GCA_003650585.1 Candidatus Woesearchaeota archaeon | reverse complement strand
GTTCTCAATCATCCACAGTTTCTCTTTGCTCGGATTATCAGCCATGAAGAACCCACCGAACTGGGCTTTATAGGGTGCTAAGTTATCTGTCTCAATTTCTACTGGCAGTAATGAATCAGTCATAGCACTCTCTGGAGTAGAGATATTGCTCTCTGTCCCTATGCCCAAAGCAAATTGCATGGTCTCAAATGAGTGTAGGTTACCCTCTGAATCCTCAATCATTAACCTTATGAACACTGGACCAACACTCAAGTTAATGGTTTGGTTATCCTCTGTCACATTGAATGGAATAGTAAAGTTATAGATCGCTTTACCATTCACTATGGTCAGGTTATCATTCATCGAATGAATTGTCACAGTATTCCCTGAATTCTCTGGACCCATAAGCTCTAGTTCAGCTTCAAGAGCAACTATACTCCCATTTAGAGGCGTCCCAAACTCATCACTTGCCGTGATATTCAGCACAACTGTGTTTCCTGGAACATACCTGTAATCGCTTTGGATGCTGACATCAATCGAACTCACAATGAAGCTGTTGAAGAAACCAAAGTCCTCTTCACCCCTCATACCCTCTGGGCCCTTATCCATGAACTCAATCATTGGGAATATCTCTATATCATAAACCCCCCTTGGGAGAGGGCACAGTTCCAACTCATAATGACCGCTCTCGTCTGTTTCAATCCAAAGCGCATTATTAGCAACACCCCATTGATCCTCTGGACCTGCTTCCAATGCTACGCAATCCACTCCACCAACAGGGTATATAGGCAGCTCGTAGTTGTCCCTTAAGTGCCACAACCTCAATTCAACTCCCAGGGGTTTGGGTTGGCTAAGCCTATCCTGGGTGGTTATGACAATCCTAATATTCTCATCCTCTGCATACTTGGTCTTCATATCCACCTTGAGGTTCTTTGAGCCAACATCAATGAAGTAAGCCAAATCTTGGCTCATTGTCTGACCAAGCACCTGGCACACTGCCTCTCCTTCAACAAGGTATGGTCCTGGCAAAGAGGGTGCATTGTAAGTGAAAACAAACTCGCCATTCTCGTCACTCTTCCCATCAATATCCAAGGCCTTAACAAGGGTGAAATCCTTTTCGTCATAAATGCCTGTGAAGTTTATAGTGCAGTTCGGGAGAGGTGTACCATTCAGATATGTGGTTTTCACCCACACTTGTTGCTCACTTGTTGGTGGGAGGTTTCTCTCGTTTCTTGAGATAGCCACATGGAATGCTTCTACCTGCACAAACACCTTACCATGGGTTACATCCCCTTCCTCGCCAGTATAGCTAAACACGAGGTCGTATCTCTGCCCCTTCTTAAGCCCCAATAGGTTAGGGTTAAGAGTAAAGAATGCCATGCCTGGTGGGGTTTGTGGTTGCATTACCTGCTCCTCCACAAAGGGTTCCTCCTCATAATCACATCTGTTTTCAACTGGGTCCCATCTACACGACTCACCACTGCTCTCACATGCGGTTTGGTTTGTGAACCAGTTACAATACCCGTACAGGTCTTTACATACCCCGTCTGCATCAATCCAACGACAGCTTTCCTCTGCTTCACAATCTGCCTGGTTGGCTAAGATTCCGCAATCCACCATCTCTCCTGCTGGTTCTCCAAACATCCAATCAGGCCAGGGCTCAGTGGTTGCATTTATGCCAAGATTGCTAAGGTTGATGTAGGTGAAGTTTGAGAGGTCAACCAACCCTATAAGCTCAATGGTTTTGTTAGCTAGTGGACCGAACCAGAGCCAATCCTGCACACACCACGGATCCTTAGCACACCATGGGTCTTCCCCTTCGCCCAACAAAGACACAGTCACAGTGAAGTTTACTCCTGGAATCACATTCCCCATCATCCATCCATTCAACTCTGTGCCAGAGCCAATTAAGAAGTCCTTGTGCATGTATTCTGGGAAGCCTCCAGCCCTTATCACCTCAACCTCAAGGGTATACATTCCTGGCTCATTCGGTGTGGTGAAATTAACTACAAGTGTACCGTTGCGGTTAACCATTGGCAGGTTGTAAGCCCTACTCCTTGGACCCCACAAGTTCCTAAGTGTGGCGGTCATGTTCTCTGGACCAGTGAGTTGAAGAGTGTATGTCTGCCCCCCAAAGAAGGTATCTGGTACCTCTCCAGTTCTGTCCACTATTGTGAGTGTGGGCTTCTCTGTGTTACTGAGCTTGAACCAACCCCATCCATACTCCTTCCCTGAACTCTCAAGGTTCATCTCGAGCACAACCTCGAATTCATATGGCTTATCCAACTGCAGTATAGAGTTATTGGGAACCATCTCAATTAATGCCTCACCAGAGTACACATCTGTAATATTACTCTCAAGCCCAAATGCCTCCAATGGCACTGGCGTAGGTTGCCATATGCCTGGCTCATGCCTCCTTATTTCTAAGATTGTAACATTCCCGTTCTCGCCCAAAGGCAACCATGTCTTAATGTCCCTTGCCCTCACATTCATTTCAATAGTGTCTGTAATCCCGTATTCCCACTGGGGTGTGTATGCTTCAACTTGGTAATTCCTGAGATTGAAATCAAACCAAACTATCTGCCCTCCAACATTGAGGCGACCAGTGTAACCACGAGAAGCCAGGTTGGCTTTTGAGAGGTTAATAAAGAACCTCAATCTTCCAGTTGAATTGGTGGTATTGTCTGGTGATGAAAAGTAGTAAGAGCCAGACGGAAGTGGAACATCAACTGGTTCTTCGTCCCAGGCCTCTGGCCTTGTCTCAAACTTGTGTAGAGAGCCAGTAACTCCTGCAACTGGCTCACCCTTATCCCTAACATCCACTGTTACTATAAAGATGTCATTCCCACTCAAATCCCATTTGTTCTGGAACCAATTAACCTGAAGGTCATCATTACCCCTCACGAAGAAGTCCACCCAAGTCAAGGTAGAGACATTGTTTTTAGTAATATTGAGTTGGACATGGTAGTTGCCGGTCAACCATGTGTCGTCAGTGGGAATTGTGGCAAAATCGTCCCCAGGCGTCCATGCCAGCAAGCCCCCACCCAAATCAGTCCCATATGGGTCTTCTATCATCACAGCAGAAACCACATCTGGTGTGAGTCGCATGTCATCAAGTATATCATAAACATCAGTCTTTATTGTAACTGTCTCACCCGCTTTGTACTCCCATTTGTCTGTCCATGCCCACACGTCATACCTATTAGGGAAAGTGTCAACAAAGAAGTAACTCTTGGGTTTTTCGCCCTCTGCCACATTAAGTATCAACACCACATCCTGTGGTCCCAGTGTGTTAAGAGGCACTTTATAACTCACTTTTTGGTTGGGGACTGAAGGAGTATTACCAAGCAATACCTCGGTTACATCCCCTGTAAAGTGGCTCTTGAACAAGAGTTTGAGAGGCGTATTGTTGAGCTGTGTTGTGACATTAAATGTGAGGTTATCTCCAAGGACATAGCGCCATTTCATGGGCCACTCCACATCAAACCCTGGCTGAATTATCTCTATCTCCTCACCATTGTCAAACGCCTGCCACTTGTCATTTCCATACGAATAGATGAACCTACCTGAGTTGGGGAAGTTAAACACTACTGCTTGTTCACCAACTGAGATTGGAACACTCAGTAGTACGGTTTGGGTGAATGGGTCGATTATCCAAAACGATGTATCTATGGATGAGGTTATGTTAAACACCACATCCTCTCCCATATAAGCCACATTTGGACAAATTATGTCCACCTCTCTCACTCTCACATCGAAGTGAACATCCAAATGGTAGAACTCTGGCCCATCTCTAATCTCAATCTGGGCTTGATAGAACCCGTTGTCTAATCCGTTGAGATGGAATATGCCATTAGTGTTACTCGTATCAACAGAAGTCTCTGTGAAAGTGTCAAAATTAAAGTATCTTGTTAGGGTGTAATTCTCATTACCAGATAGACCATAAGCGGTGACATTTATGGTTACATTATTGTTATTCGTGTCCACTTTAATGTCAAAGAAGACGTCCTTCTCCAACCTAAAGTAGAGGGACTCTTCATAATCTGGATTCTCTAAGATATCAAACCTAAGCATGTAATCTCCCTTAGTGAGGTTGTAATCGGCCAAATCAATACCCCCACTGCCCTCCTCATGTGCATCCAGACTTATGTTCACTGGTGTAATAGCCCCTGTCCAAAGGTTCTCAATCTCCTTGATGATGAGTGTAGCATTTGCATAGTGCCACCCATTTGCCCCAAAAGTAAAGATGGTATAACTAAAGTTGAGTGGTTCACCCACCAACAACACATCATTAGTGAGTGTTACCATAGCCCATGGTGCCAACACCTCAAACCAGAGTTGCTTGGTTTGGGATTTTGAGCCAGAGGTTATTGTTACCACCAGGAAATATTCCCCTGGCTCGAGGTCGTTGTTTACAGTAAGCACACCATCTGAATAATAGTAATCAACTGAATGCTCATTGCCAAACATATCCTTAACAGTACACTCAACTGTAACAGTACCAACAACATTCACATCCACCAGGATTGGTTCACCTATGTAAAAAGATTCCAAACCATCGGAGAAATCCACATTCGCATCAAATGGTACAATCTCGAACTCACCCTCGCCGAACCCAACGATAACAGTCTCTGTAGTCGAGATATTTATGATGGGAGCATACCTCGCTGGGTTGTAGTTTGCAGCCGAAATGGTGAGTGTGGCAATCCCATTTGTAGAGGTATTTGCCTCCCGGTTTGCTGGTACAGGAGCCCAAGTATCGAGGTTCATCAATCCTATAAGGTTAACCACAACTCCCGCTTTGGGATTATTATCTTTGTCTGTAACCTTCACATTTATATCGATTGTCTCTGTTTGGGAGAATATTCTGTCGTCATCATCTATTGTAATTAGTATCTGATCACCCACAACCCTAAAGCCAAACCCTCCAAAGGCAATATCATTGCCATGCTGTGCCTTTATATCAGCGAAATAATCCCCTGGAGTGAGTGGCATGGTGGGTGTGATATTTAGGATAGTCCTACCCTGAGCATCAGTTGGCAAAGCAACGCTTGTCGCCGAGAGTTCTTGTAAGTCACTTGCCCTCACAAGCCGCTCTAGCGTAACATTACTCCCGTTCACCAACTCGCCTGTCTTCTCTATGACAACATCCACAACAATATTATCTGTAGTAGAGAATTCACCATTCTTTCTCACATTAATACTTCTAAAGTTCAGGTTTCTGATTTCAAAGAAACCGTCCCCCATCCCCCTCTCGCCTGTATCGAGCTCCACATCAACACCAAATGGATACCACCCTGGCTCTGAAGGGAGTTCACCACTCGCACTTGTTAAGAGTGTAGAGCCATGACCGTTTACAATTGAAAATGACTTTGGAGGGAAGAACTCGCGGTGGATTGTGGCAGTACCATTTCCACTACCTATATCAACTGTCACATTAACGCTTTCTCCAACTGAGAATACATCCTTTTTCTGACCACTTTGTGTGTAAGTAGCCACATCCACACTCAAATCAGAAACAACGAACCAGCCCTTGCCCTTAAAAGAGTCACCAGTTGAGTCCACGAGCGTATACTCTATTCTATAGGGACCGTTTGGGAGGTTCATTGCAGTAACCCTAAACACAACCCTACCATTTGACCTATCACTGTAGGTCGAGTTCTCATTCGCTTTAATATTGGTGTATTGCACCAGGGTCTCCTCATTCACTATCCTATCAAACTTTATTACAAAGTTGCTTATATCTATTGGGTCACCTGTAGCTATATCAAAAGCCCATATTTCAGCAAAGAAATCCTCACCCCCTGGTATGGATATTTTATGGTTAAAATTGAGGTCTTTTACATCCAAGTAAGAGAAGTATTTCTGAACAGAAAACCACCTCTCTGCAGTAATTGAAGTGCCATCAACAGTCCCTCTAACCTTAGCAACATAACCCGCTTGAGTTGTGGGTACATTAAAGGTTACAGACAAAGTCGTATCTGGTCCAGTTGTGTTGTGGCTACCCTGGAAGTTGCCTTCTCTATCGTAAATGGAAACACTTAGAAAGCTTATGTTATCATTTGAAGTGGCAGTAACTTTTGCCAATTCGCCTGGCTGGAAAAAATCCCTTGGCCAGTCATATGTATCACTCAGTTTAACAAAGAAGTCTGTATTCTGTATCTTAAAGAACTCCTTGGCTTTACCGAGTTTTCCATCTGAGTTTGCCCTAACTTTAAGGAGATAGTTACCATCCTCTAAACTCGTTGGTACAGTAAAGGATATCTTTGAGGTGTAACCAGGGTTGGGGTGCGCCACTACACTAACAAAACTCGAATCATAAAGTTTGCCATCTTTCTCCAACTCCAAGGTGTAATCCACATCGCTGTGGTTGAGAAGCTCGCCTGTTACAAGGTTCCTCACAATCGCATCAAATTCCATAAGCTCGCCTGCCCTGTAAGCTCGCTTATCCACCAAATCCACATCTACTGATAAGCCCAGCACTGTGAAGAATCCCTTCATCTTCTGTTCATTATTGGCTGAATCCTTCATTACAAACTCTATCTCGTAATCTCCTGCAACCAAAGTGAGGGGTGTACCCATCATGGTGAGGTTGGTGTTTCCTTTATACACTCCAGAGACCTCAGTAAAGGGGATTGTCCTTACTGTTCCAGATGGGGTGGTAATCCTTGCTATCACAGTGGCATTGTGGATAGTCTGTCCATTTGAATAACCCTCAACCTCAAAGTATGCAATTCCTCCTGGTTTGAATATATTCTTTGGGTTACCCATGGAATCTGTAATCCTGAACTTCATGTCGAATTTGGTGACAGAGACAACAAAACTCTTAACACCATCAATTATGAGTGTGTAAAGCCCAACCACCTGAGGTAAAGTTATTCTTGTATCAACCCCACTCACACCTGTCGTGAGGTTAAACAAACTACCATTCTCATAAAATATCTCAAGGGTGTAGCTCTGATTGGTGAGTTCCTCCCCAATGTATTTCTTAATGGTGAGGTTCAGGAAAGGGGTCTTAAACGGCACTGTGAGTGTTGAGGCAATTATCTGGTATGAAACGACCTGGTCTGGTGGATACACAGTAAAACTCAGTCTCTGGGTGGATTGAGAGGTGTTCACGCTCACATTATGGTCCCCTTGAGTTAAATTAGTGATATAATACTCGTAGAATCCATCAGAATCAGTAGTGGTGGTTGCTAGATAACTCCCGTCCAAATAAATCTCAGTGATATTATTTGGCTTGCCATTGAGATAATCATCCAACACATACCCATACACCCTCGCGCTCTCTCCCACAGTGTAGTAGGGAGCACTCAACTTCATAACCAGCACTTCTGCAGAGGCAATCGAACTCAAAGCAAAAACCCAAACAAAGCACCAAACCAGAAGTTTTATAGAATTTCCCGCTCTCATTTGAACACCTCTTTCAAGATAAAACACCCTTTCCTCAGATAATAGAAATTTTATTTCTCCTAACAGATATATATAATTTTCGTTAATCATTCAAGAGGGAAAACGTATATACTCCAAATTGATAAGAAGTTTTAAGCAAAATTTTTATTTGGTTATGAGTTGCCCTAGGCTTTACCCATTACTTTCCAAACCTTCTCTCTCGTTTATAGAACTCTTCAACAATCCTCTTATAGTCCTCGGGTGTGAACTCGGGCCAGGTCTTATCTAAGAAAAACCATTCTGAGTATATTGATTGCCAGGGCATAAAGTTGCTCGTACGTATAACATTCCCTGTTCTAATGATTATATCTGGCTCAGTAGAATTGTAGAGGTACTCAGAGAATATCTCCTCATTGATCCTCTTGTGCTTCCCCTCTTTGAGGATTCTGTTTATCGCATCGATTATCTCCTCCCTGCCACCGTATGCTATGCAGAAATTCAGTTTGTATTTGGTATAATGATTGGTTTTTTCCTTTAATCTCTCAATCGCTCTCTTAACATTATCAGGTAAGAGATTAACCCTACCAAGGAAATCCACCCTCAACTCAAGCTTCTCCACATCCTTACTCTCACGCAACTCATTGAATGCCTGTACAAAAAGCCCCATAAGTGCCTTTATTTCAAGCTTGGTGCGGTTGAAGTTCTGCATAGAAAAGATATACAAACTCAACTCCCTTGCCCAGTATCTCTCCTTTTCCCTAGGGCTCAAGCCCGCAGCCCATTTGAGAAACTTCCTCAGTGCCTCTGCCCCATACTTGTGCCCCTCAACCGGGTGTTTGCCAATCTTTCTTGCATAGCGTCTGTTACCATCAAGAATTATAGCCACATGGTTCAGCGTCATTATCCAAGCCCAAAAAATGGCAAAGGTTTATATTTTTTTCTGTGCTAACATCTCAAATGGAAGAACAAACCGAGCAAGAGGAAGAGAAGCCAAGGGGGGTTTGGGTCTATTTTGTGGCAGTGTTTCTTATGCTATTAATAG
>QMQS01000045.1 GCA_003650585.1 Candidatus Woesearchaeota archaeon | reverse complement strand
CTTGGCTTATGGAACAAAACTTGGGGCTGGGTTGGGCACAGACATGGAAGTGGTAAGCTATGAAGGTGACTCTTTTGTAGAGGTGTTCGCAGGCGAAGCAGCTGACACATCAATAACAAGTTGCGTTATGGATTGGGGTGGCGGTTATACCGAGCCAGTGCAAACAAACCCCAAAGGCAAGATACACCAGTTATGGCATGAATATGAGAGGAGTGGGAGATACAAGATAAGGTACACTTGCAGGACTGCCAATGAGGTGAGTGTCTCAGTATATAATTTAGACTTAATGTTTGAATGCTATACTGCTGAGGATTGCGAGGGCAGACCCCATAGTGACTGTGGTGGATACTGGACTTGCGTTTTCAACAAATGCGAATGGGAGTGCTATTTTATAAACGAATCAGAAAACCCAGAAGAACCCGTCGTTGAAACAACTGCTGCTAGAGAGAGATGCATAGATTACTGCAGCAGCGAGGAGGCGAAAATTCAAGCAAAGTTTTTTGAGTGGAACCAAGAGCTATATGACATTGGCTATACAGAGCCCAACTGCTTGTCTATATTGGACGAGCTCACCCCTTGCTCAAAGAGCTTTAAAGAGGAGTTTAACATCCTACTTTACAGGGAGGGGATTGAGTGAGATGAGCCAAAAAACAATACTCAAAAGGGAAATTTTGTTCCTAGCTTTAATGTTCTTAGTTTTGCTCAATACCAGCAAAGCTATGGCTGATTGCCAAACCGGTGACAAGAGGTGCCAAGATGCCTGGCTTCAACTCTGCTTCCGTGGGGAATGGGTGAACTACAAGCTGTGTGATGAAGGCTGTACACAAGAGCAAGGGGTGGCTGTGTGTAGAGAGGAAGTAAACAATGGGTGTTGTCTGCCTAGGTGGTTTAGATTTTCTAAGGAGTGCTGGCACAGTGTTACAGGGTGTGGAATCTCTGGCGAATACACACCTGAGAGCTGTTATGATATAAGCAGATGCATCCAAGAACAACCCCAAGATATAGAGGTTACCATAGAAAGCCTGGATGAGAACCGCTATAAGATTAGTGTGGCTACCCAAACCCAATTGGTCGTGCATCTGAAACCAGTAAGCCTCGGTGGCAACTCAATAACAATACCAACCACCAATATTGGTGGTGTTGAAGTTGCTGTTACCCCACCACTAGAGGCCAACACTTACGAGCTGAGTGTGTTTGATGGCTTGACTAGGATACACAAAACCATACTCACTACCCAAACCCAAGAACCACAAGAGCCACCCGAATTCACCACTTATGTGGTACAGCCAGGGGATACACTCTCAGCCATCGGAGCCAGATTCAATGTTGATTATAGGCTAATTGCTGAGCTCAATGGAATCTCTGACCCAAACCAGATTTATGTTGGGCAAGAGCTAAGGATTCCAACTGTGAACGGTGAGGAACTTGTTGATAGTCTAGCGTTTGGGATTGACCCCTCAGCAGTTAACTCCCAGCCATTATCAGAGTATTTCAACCCCCACAATATCATAACCAATGAGGAGTTCCTCAATTATAACTCCATAACTCAAACCCAATTGCAATCCTTCTTTGAGGTAAATGGTTGGTGGGTGAAGGATTACAGGTTGCCCAGCGGTAGGCTCCTCAGCCGAGCCATAATCGAGGTTGCCAGAGCCCACAAGGTAAACCCATTACTCATCTTAGCAAAGATACAGAGCGAGCAGAGTGCAATACAGCAAAAACCCAGCTACAATGCCCTCCAAGAGCTCACTGGGTGCTTGCTATGGGATTCCACTTGGTCTGGCCCAGAGCGTCAGATAGAGTGTGCAGGGTATGTGTTGAAGAAATGGTTTGTTCGTGGCTACCTGTTTGAGTATTTTGGATTAGAACTACCCGAGCTAGAGGTAAATTATGGTTATTCTACGGTGAATCCCGAGAACGCTGCTACCTACTCACTCTATCAGTACACCCCACACACTCACACAGGTGTAGTGAATGGGCTAAAGCACGGTGGGAATGCCCAGTTCTTCGAGGTGTACAAGCGTTACAGAAGCCAACTCGTTGGTTGAGTTTTGTTTGCAATCACCAAAAGATTTAAGTATAGAGGGGAATTATTCGCTCTAGTTTTACGGGTGGGATGGATGGTTAGCAAATCTAGGAAGAGACATAAAAAGCCTAAGAGAAGCATTCCAAAACAGAGTTTTATTATGCTGGGTTTGGTGATAATTCTAGTTGGGGTTTTCATTTATTTCAGGTTTATGCATGGCTCAGCCCCTGGTAGTAACAAAAGTGTAGTGGCTTATGTTAATGGTGAGCCAGTATACTATTCTGAGCTGCAAGAATTAAAGAGCATGGCAGAGCGCACACCCTATCTCAGCCAAGCAATCACAGAGGAGTCTTTGCTTGATGTGTTGATAACCCAAAGACTCCTTAAGCAAGCAGCAAAAGCTGCAGGAATTGTTGTCACCGAGGAAGAATTCAACAAGACAATGGAA
The DNA here is from genome assembly GCA_003650585.1 of Candidatus Woesearchaeota archaeon. Classification (GTDB taxonomy): domain Archaea; phylum Nanobdellota; class Nanobdellia; order Woesearchaeales; family B29-G15; genus B29-G15. The sequence goes on along the minus strand of QMQS01000045.1, from coordinate 5,960 downwards.
GCATACTTCCAACAGACAAACCTCAACAAAGGAAACTTTACAGCTCTCTTGAATTCGCTTGGTATACCCTATGAGAGTTTCAAGCGAGACATGATAAACACACTCTATCTCTATAAATACATAAACAAGACCATCCTGCCATTAATAAACATCTCCAATGAAACCCTCTTCAATTACTATACCTCAAATCTCGAAAGCTTCACTCAGCCAGAGATGGTTTATGCTGCTCACATACTTGTCAACTCGAGTGAACTCGCTGAAGAGTTACTCAACAAGATAAACCAGGGAGCCAACTTTACTGAACTGGCAAAGAACTATTCTCAAGGTTATATGGCACCAATGGGTGGTGTCTTGGGCTGGTTCACCAGGGACAAGTTCCCAAAAGAATTCACTGATGTAGCATTTTCCTTAGACATTGGCGAGGTATCCGATGTCGTTAAAACAGATTACGGTTGGCACATTATTAAGGTGCTCAACAAGAGCGAACCAAAGGTAATGGACTTCAGTGAGGTTAGGAGCTGGATAGAGCTAACCCTCAAAGCACAGCAACAGGGGGAATTGCTCAATCAGAGGATTGCTGAGCTAAAGGAGAAAGCAAAGATACAAATACTATTAGAGACAAACACCACTAGCTCCTCAAGCACAAAGGATATTGGTTCGTTCAGAGACACTGGTAGTGGTGGTGAGTGCTTTGAGAACGGAAAACCAGTGATAAGACTATTTACAACCTCAACCTGTCCCCATTGCAGATGGGTAAAGCCAGGATTCATTAATGTGGTCAACAGATATAAGGACAGGGTTGTGGCTTATCTCTGGGAACTTGACACTGGTGACAATCTGCTGACTGATGAAATAGAAACAAAGGTCCCAGATGAGGAGATGGCTATCTATCACAAGTTCAATCCTCAGCGGAGTGTCCCCACATTCGTGTTTGGATGTAGGTATGTACGGGTGGGTACTGTGTACGAAGCCCAGAACGACCTCACCAAGGAGGAAGCAGATTTCCAAAAGGTTATTGAAGCATTGCTAACTCAATAATAGGAGTTGATAAAAAATGGCTAAGAAAAGAAGTTCAAAGAAAACCAAGAAGTACAAATGCGAGTTGTGTGACAAGAGTTTCTCGACAAAGAGGGGCTTGGAACAACACATAAAGAAGTCACACAAAAAGGTAATTAGGGTGAGTAAAAAAACTGCCTATATAGCAACCAGCTTGGTTGTGCTAGGGCTTGTGGCATTTCTCCTATTCCTCGCTACCTCAGGTAAGCAGGAGCCCTCAATAACAATCACACCAACTCCAGAGAACCAAACGGTTGTTGAACCCACTGTTACAGGAGAAGCCTCACTAAAGATGGTGGTTTTAAACGATAGAAGGTGCGAGGAGTGCAATATCGAACCAATACTCGAGAGTCTCAAGAAGCTATTCCCAAATGTTAATATCGAGGAAGTGGATTACAACTCAGAGCAGGGTAAGGAGCTCTACAATTCCACAGGGGTCAAATACTTACCAGCTGTGCTCTTTGAAGAGAGTGTAAAGGATGATAGAAACTTCATCCAGATTCAGAGATACGTCAAACAGGCAGGAGACTACCTAAGCTTAAACATTGGCTCAAGGTTTGACCCCACAGCAGAGCTGTGTGAGAACGGTGTGGACGATGACGAAGATGGTAAGGTGGATTGTGATGATGAGGATTGCAGCTCACAGTACTTCTGCACCAAGAGGGCAGTCCCTGAAGTGGAGCTCTTTGTAATGAGCTACTGTCCATTTGGAACCCAAACAGAAAAGGGTATTCTACCTGTGTTGAGCCTCCTAGGGGATAAGATTGACTTCAAACTCAGGTTTGTGAGTTATGCCATGCACGGTGCAAAAGAGGTAAACGAGAACCTCTTGCAGTACTGTATCCAAAAGGAGGAGCCAGACAAGTTCCTGGACTACCTCGAGTGCTTCCTTGAGGCAGGCAATTCCACTGGGTGCTTCGTTAAGGCAAATATAGACCAAACAAAGATTGATGCGTGCAAAGCCAGCACTGACCAAGAGTTTAAGATAAGTGAGAACCTCAACAACAGAGACCTGTGGCTTGGTGGGAGGTTCCCAAGATTTGACATTGACAAAGACCTCAATGACAAGTACGGGATTCGCGGCTCGCCTGGATTGGCTATAAACGGTGTGAAGGTTGACAGGTTCAGAAGAGACCCAGCGGGACTCTTAGCAACAATCTGCAGGGGCTTTGCTGTACAGCCAGAGGAGTGCACTCAAGAGCTATCCTCAACCACCCCATCACCAGGGTTTGGGTTTAGCTCTGGAAGCACAGGCGCCACAGGGGGGCAGTGTGGTTAAACTCTTATGCAGTTTTTCTTTCTGTTAAGCTCTCAAGCCCCAACTCCTGTGTGAGTTTCTTTGAGAGCTCACCCTTTTTTATTTTGCCAGTGACCGTTAATGGCCAGTAGTCAGCACTAACTATCTTGACATAATGGGGTGTCCAGCCACGGGGCAACCCCTCGTCACCCAGTAGCTTTATCTCATCTTCGCTTAGTTCGAACCCTCTCTTCGGCTCTATCACGATCGCTGGCACCTGCCCATACTCTGCATCTGGTACACCCACAACTTGCACAATGCCAATTTTACCTTCAAGACGCGCACTATAAAACTCCTCAATCCAGAGTGGGTATATGTTCTCCCCACCCTTGATTATCATGTCATCTGCTCTACCAACAATGTGGAGGTTGCCTTGGGTATCGCACCTACCAAGGTCGCCAGTGTAGAGCCATCCATTACGCACCCTTTTGGCTGTGGCTTCTGGGTCCTTGTAGTAACCCAGCATTGTGTAAATGCTCCTCGCAATTATCTCTCCAACAGCACTTGCATCCTCTGAGTCATCGCTTCTGGGGCAATCATTCCCATCTTGGTCTACAACCCTCAACTCAACATGGGCAATTGGTCTACCAACAGACCCAGTCCTAACCTCAAGCGGGTCATCCCGCCTCGTCATAGTGAGCACTGGTGACGCCTCAGTTAGCCCATAAGCAATCACCAACTCCTCTGCACCCAATTCCTTAATAACCGCTCGCATAAGTTCGATTGGGCATGGTGCACCAGCCATAATCCCTGTACGCAATCTGAACTCAGCATTTGCAAACTCAGGGCTTTCCCTTTTGACTTCGAGATAGCGCTGAAACATTGTTGGCACACCATGTAGCACTGTGCATTGCTCTTCTATTACTGTTTTGATTGTTCTCTCGGCATTAAACACCTGATAAGGGACAACCATAGTAGAGCCGTGTGTCACAGCAGCAATATTTCCCAGAACAAGGTGGAAGCAGTGATAGAAAGGTACAGGAATGCACATCCTGTCCTCTGGGGTTAGCCCCATTACCTCACCAACCTGAAACCCATTGTTCACTAACCCCAAACTCGTTAAAAGCACCCCTTTTGGTCTACCTGTGGTGCCAGAGGTGTATTGCATGTTGATTGGGTCCTCCACCCCAACAGAACGCATTGCCTCGTCCAATTCATGGTCTGCAACACCAACCCCCAACTTGAACAATTGCTCAGTGGTGAGCAGACTAACCCCCTCTGGAGAGAAGTTAAACGCGTCTAGCACAACACGCTCGAGTTTTTCAAATTTTTGAGAAGTCACTTTGCCATCCTTAGAACTAGCCAATTCAGGCACAATCGCCAGCACCATCTTGAGATATTCAGAGCTCTTAAACCTGCCAATAGTAACCAGAAGCTTTGAATCAGATTGCCTCAGCACATACTCCAAATCAAAGGTCTTATAATTTGGGTTAATCACCACGAGTGGGGCACCCAAGTAAGCGGCTGCAAACTGTGCCATTGTTGCGAATGGTCTGTTCTGGGTCCAGATAGCCCAGTGCTCACCCTTTTCAAGCCCCAAAGCAAGCAGCCCCTTTGCGAGTTGCCTTATAGCTCCCCTGAATTCTTCATAATTCATCCTAAGAGAGAACTCAGGAAACACAATCGCCTCATTATCTGGAAACCTATCTGCTGTCTCCTCAAGCACCTCAGCAAGCGTCTTTGAAATAACCTTAGCCATACTACCCCCACCCACTAAATTAGAAGAACCCCTTTTTAATAAAAATAAGAAGGAAAATATTTAAATTTTTCCAAAAGCTCAGAGTTCATCAGCCACAAACAATGCTAGTCTTGTCTTGGTCGGGTCCACTTTGATCTCTTTCCCCACCAAGCACTTCACATTTGAGCGCTTGGCCATGTTTACTATATCCTTATCAATAACACTGTCCATTACTATTGCGAACACCTTTGGCACCAGGTCCTTTAGAGAGCCCTCGAGTTCGGAGAGTGGCACCTTTCCCATAACCTTGAGTTTCTCATCGAGTAGGTAAGCTCCCCTACTCCCAAGTAACTCCTCAGACATCTCCTTGAACCTCTCTCTATCCTCGTCTGTGAGTTGAAGCTCCTCTTTAGGCAGAGCGTTTGGTTCCTCCTTAGCCATACCAACTCGGGCCTCTTTTCTACTAATTCTGTGTTGCTTCTGCTCTTCGGTAGCAAACTCCTGGTCGCCCTTGGGAAAGCCCTTCTCAAGTTTATATTGGTCTACGGTAATGCGACTCCTCAAGGCTTTGTGTAACTCCTTCTTTGTTATCTCCTCTACCTCTTTACCATCCGGTGCCTTAGCCACATAGTCGATGTCAGCCACACCAAGCAACTCTTTGATTATTAGGTCGCCACCCCTATCTCCATCCACAAACGCAGTAACAATCTTCTGCTTGGAGAGTTGCTTTATGGTCTCTGGCACACTCGTACCATTCATCGATATTGCATTCTTGATTCCATGCTTCAATAGGTTTATCACATCTGCCCTACCCTCAACCACAATAATCTCATCTGAGTCCTCGATATTTGGTCCTGCAGGCAACCGCTCCTTTCCGTAATGGGTGAGCTCCATCACCCTAACTGACTGAGCAACCTCATCAGCAATCTCTTGGCTGTCTGGAAGGGTTTTGTCCATTAACTCCTTTAGTAACTCCTTGGCTCGCTCGATTACATACTCTCTCTTTGAAACCCTCACATCCTCAATCTCGGTCACTTTAATGTCTGCCTCACACGGTCCTATTCTATCAATAACCTCCAATGCCGCTCCAACAATTGACGTCTCGGATTTATCCAAACTCGAAGGTATGTCAATTGTACCTCTGGTTTTGCCTGAACTTGTTTCTAAATTAACCTCTATGCGCCCAATCCTACCTGAGCGCTGGAGTTCACGAAGCTCAAGCTCAGAGCCGAGAAGCCCCTCGGTCTGACCAAATATGGCGCCAATCACATCAGGCCTATCAACTACCCCATTGATGCTGATGGATGCATGGATGATGTATTTTGCTGATACAGGGCTTATCTTACCCATTTTAATCTACCTCCTTGGGATTTGTTTCATATTCGCCCTAGAACAAGCATTAATTACTGCTCCTATGGTTATACTCCTTCCTTAAATAATACTCACAATCAATGAACATGATGCTTGCCCCAAAGTGAATATGAAATGATGCCCGCACCACTAACCTCTAAGCTCATCGCTTGAGTATCTCGTATGCTCCCTTAGATACTCTCTGTGACGGGCATAATCTATTAATCCATTGCAGTTTAAATAATTTTTGGATTAGAGCATCTAGGCTTGATTGGCTAAAAAGTTTTAAAAACATTGCATTGCTCTTAGTGATAATGCCAAAAATTACAAGAGAAAAATTTAAGGTTTATGAAGGGGTATTCGATAATTTCACTATCAAAAACCTCATTGCCTTGATGAAGAAAGGTATTGTCTCAGAGGGCACCCTAAGTCCAGTCAAGATAGGGAAAGAAGCCAATGTGTTTTCTGGAGAGAATGACTTGGGTGAAAAATTAATTCTCAAGATTTATAGGTTAGAGACCGCTAACTTCAACAGGATGTATGAGTACATTAGAACAGACCCAAGGTTTGTTGGCTTGT
>QMQS01000044.1 GCA_003650585.1 Candidatus Woesearchaeota archaeon | reverse complement strand
TTGTTACACTATTTGTTATAATCCTAGGAGCAAGCAGATTTCTAAAATTTAAACTTATGACACTCAGCGTTGTGTTAAGCCTACTTAGATTAATTTTTGATTCCCAAAGAGTTTTCTCTAGTGGGTTCCTTCTAAACTTTGTATTGATACTGGTTACTTTGTTTGTGTTGAGATTTTATTTGCTTAGTTTGTCATACAATCTGTTTTCAAAAGAGATGTTCATCGAAGACCTAAAAGAGGGGATGATACTTGCAGAGGATGTCTATAAAGTGGGAGAAAACAAATATGCCAAGCGAAGGTTTGCCAATTTTTCTATTGTGGGTGCCCTGTTAAAGAAAAGCAGAGGTGACTCAATATTTGCCAGTTTGGGTGATGGACTTACAGCCAAAGAGGTTGAGTTTGTGAAAAGGATACATAGTCGTGGTTTTCTCAAAGACCATACGATAAGGGTTTACCATACACTGCCATTCGCACCCTTTATGTTTCTCGGTGCTTTGCTCACGATTATACTTGGCACAGATGTCTTTATGTTTATTAAAATCCTTATAGAAAGCTTTATATAATTTTTTTCGTTAGATGGCAAAAGGGGATTTTTATGGTGGAGAAAACTGGTAGGAGTATTAAGGTGTTAGGAGGGAGAGCGCTATTTTATGTGAATCCAGAGATATTCGGGTTGGATGCAGTGCTCAATGCTGCTTATGTCTTAACAGACCGTGCTTACATAGTTATTGATGGTGATATAGACAAAGAATTAATTGTAGAAATCAAACCAAAGGGTAAGGCAAACCCTAAAAAGCTTGCTCTTGAATTTGGGAACGAGTTGATTAGTGCCCAAGTCTATATAACTGAATCGGAAAACAACGCAGAGATTACAGAAGCTATAGTGAAAGAGGCGCTTGCTGGCTTGAGCCAGTCTGAAGAGGAGCAAAAAGAAGATGAGCAATAACATCGCAGTTAACCGGGAGGGAGTAACCCTTAAGCTCAATAAGGATATTTATCTCAAGAAAGCTGTGCTGTTGGCTTGTGAAGCATTTGGTGAGGGTTGCTGGGTGAATCTGAGTATTCAAGATGGAGCTTATAGGGTTGTGCTAACCCCCAAGCAGAGGGGTCTCAACTTGGAGAAGCTTGGTTACGAGTTCTTTAACTATGTTTTGGGTATAATGCAAAATGTCTAAGGCGTACGAGATGCTCTCCCATAGGGTGGAGAAGCTCAATGGGTTTTACCTTGTAACAAACGATTTCGGTGGGTTTGTTCTGCTGGATTCAAAGGAGTTTGATAGATTCAGACAAGGGCTACTGGATGAGAAGCTCTACAATTCTCTCGAAGAGGGGGGATTGCTAGTAACAAACTACAACAAGCAAGACATAGTCAACATGTATCGCTACCATAAAAAACATCTATTCCAGGGACCCTCGCTTCATATAGTAATACCAACCAAGAGGTGCAGTCAAAATTGTGTTTACTGCCATTCACCCACTGTACCAGCAGACAGAGCAGGGTTTGATATGACAATTAAGACAGCAAAGCAGGTTGTGGATTTTATATTCCAATCCCCAAGTGGGTTCATAACAATAGAATTTCAGGGAGGAGAACCCTTGCTGAATTTTGATGTTGTGAAATACATTGTTACTTATGCTAAAGAGGTGAATAAGAAGAGGGGCAAGATATTGAAGTTCACAATTGTAACCAATCTTGTTCATATGGACTCAGAAAAGCTTGATTTTATGGTTGCCAATGAGGTTTGGCCCTGTACATCTCTTGATGGTCCCGAAGTGCTCCACAATAAGAACAGGGGGAATGGCTATAGTGCATTGAAGAGATGGATTCCAATTTTACAAAAGAGACTCAAGTATAGGTTATCTGGCATAGCCGTCGTCACCAAGCACTCGCTCAAATACCCAAAAGAGATAGTAGATGAGTACTTAAAGTTCGGGTTCACGCGTTTGTGGGTACAGCCGTTTCATCCCCTTGGAAGAGGTAAGAAGAACTACAAAGAACTCAGGTTTAGTGTTGAAGAGTATATCAAGTTTTGGAAAGCCTTGTTAGATTACATTGTCAAAGAAAAGAAAAAGATTCATGAAGTTGAAACAACATTTTTGGTGAGAAAGAGTATATTTGGTGAGAACCCACTTTTCCTTGACCTTCAAAGCCCATGCGGGGCTGTAATCAATCAATTAACCTACGATTACAATGGTGACATATACACCTGTGATGAAGGGAGGATGGTTGAGGAAGACTTGTTTAAGATAGGACATGTGACCCAGGCATATGAAGATGTGGTTAATAGTGGGGGAGTTTGCAGTATCATCAAGCTCTCTCTTAACGACACTCTCGCTAGTTGCAACCGATGTGCATTCAAGCCGTTTTGTGGGGTTTGTCCTGTGTTGACTTATGGTGAGTTTGGTACGCCAATTCCCCGAGCCAACACATTCTGGTGCAAGTTGAGGAAAGCGCAGTTTAGGTTTATATTTGAGGCCTACTTTAATGACAGGAATTATAGACGCATTTTTCAAAAATGGGCAAAAACAAAAGATTTATAAAGCAAAGATTCGTTTTTATACCCCAATAGTTAGGTGAGGGATTTGACAAAAAAGAGTGCCAAAAAGAAGAGGAGCTTTTTGCCTAAGTTGAAGAAGAGTTTGAGTTCTTATGCAAGGAGTGAGCGAGGGCAGATATCAAAGCAGTCCATGTTAACTGTGGGCTCTATTGTGGGTGGCGCTGCAATCGGTGCCGCGATCGCCTCTAAATCTGTCAAGGGTGCGGGGATAAGATTGTTTAGAGCTTCAGGTAAAGAGAAAACGATGGACCTGGGGGATGGTATGAGCGTACACTATACCACCACTGGGGAGATTATCGTTACGCACTCCCACCATGTCAGTTACTAACACAGGTAGTTTTAAATACACCTATTTCTTGGTTTTGAGATAATGGCATTGGCAGGCATCTCACCAGAGGGGTTAATAGAGCAGGTCTTAGCTATGGGTAAAGAGTTCGTGGAGATAGAGCCAGAGCCGGGGCTTGAGCAGGAACAACTCAAAAGGGTATTGCTGGAGTTGCTGGAGTACGAATACCTTATTGACATAAAGATAAAGAAACTACCCTTGTGCTTCTTAGAGAACTGCTTTGACCATTTTGACAACTCACCATCCAAAGATAAGGTAAAAAGCCTAAAATGCTTCAACTGCAGGTTCAACAGCTATTGCAATGGCTTTTTTCCAGAGATGGAAGATTATGTTAAGGAAGTGCCAGATTTACCAAAAGAGGTAATCATCGAAGTTACAGACAAATGCAACCTCAAATGCAACTATTGCTTTAACAGATTCGAGTATAAAATAAAGGAGAGGGGAACAAGGAAAGAATTAAGCTCAGAAGAGATAAAGGAATTACTCAGCAAGATAAAGGAATTTGGAGTGGGCTATGTCAGATTTAGTGGGGGTGAGCCACTTCTACGCCAAGACTTGTTTGAGTTAATGACATATGCAAAAAAACTTGGGTTAAGGGTTTGGCTTAATACAAATGGTACATTGGTTAACAAACAAAACAGTAAAAAGATATGTGAGATTGTGGAGAATGTGCTCATACCCCTCAACGGGTTTGATAGGGAATCAGAGATGGCAGTCACGAATGTGGATTCATTTGAAGCAAAACTAAAAGCCATTGGGTTGCTTCAAGGTGTGGGTGTGGTTAGGTGTGGTATTGTGCTCACAAAGAGTAATGTTGAGAACATGGAAAGGTTCTACACATTGGCGCAAAACCTGAAAATAACTCATTTGGAATTTTATAGACCTATCAAAAGGGGCAAAGAGGATCTGCCAACCCTACAAAAAGCTGTATTGGTAATAGACAGGCTGAACAAGAAGTACAAAAAGAACTATAAAATAGCAAATGCGATTCCCTTTTGCTTTTCAGACCCTAAAGTGATTAGAAGGGTGGCTATTGGTGGTATCTATGATGATGGAGCAAGCAGAATGGTGATAGATACTAATGGAAGAGCAAAACCCAACTACTATTGGAGATGGAACTTTGGAAGTTGCTTTGAGAAGCCATTGTGGGGGATATGGCATTCCAAGAGGTTTCAAGAACTACGCAATCTTGTATATTTGCCCAAAGAGTGTAACACCTGCTCTATGGTGTTTGTTTGTAGAGGTGGGAGCAGGGCTTTGGCAATACTTAATGGGAATGGATTGCAGGGTAGAGACCCACTCATGCGAGAACCAATCACCTAGCTACACTTTTGCAACAAAACACTCTGGCTTTATTCTAACTGTGGATTCCCCACCTGGGAAGTGTAGCACAACTGAGCCCACCTTCCTTTGCCCTGGTTCCATTGTACCTATTTCCTTAAGCTCCTTGTTGTACAGAATATTACCCTTGTAGTATGAAACAGAAACCTTGCAATAGAGCTTCTCATTAATCTTATTTTGGATTTCAAAGAATATCTCCCTACTGGAACCATTGATGTTCTTTGTGTAGAGCCCTGTTATCTCTATGTCTGGCTTTCTCGTTTCAGATAGGATTGACATAGGGACAAGGAGTATGAGGAAAAACAGAAGGAATGTCAAGAGTTTCTCCTTGCTTTTTTCAGGGTCTTTCCCTAACAGAGTTTCCATTTTGGTGTAAATCCAAGTTGTTCTGAAATGTTATGAGTAGTAATCCCTATATCTGTTATGTCCTCTTTTTTAAGCAGAGCAATGTATGCTCTGATGGCGTCTATTGTGGAGTAATTGTATTCTTGGTTTATATATATTTTGGTTTTATTCACAAACTCTGCCACCCGGGGATTTAACTCAGCAAGTGGCTCTTCCTTCTGAGAAGAGTTTAGGATCTTCATTAGTTTCTTGTCATGATTTAGGTATCCAGTGTTGCTCCCAAGCTTGAGTCTATTTTTGGATAAGAGTTGGAGTAAAGCAGCCTCATCAACCAAGCCAAGGGGATGGTTGTGTACAAGCTCAACCTCTTGAGAGGTGTAAGAGACTCCAACCAAATTGGGGCATAGTTCAGGGGAGGCACCAAACTCTGATGCCACACAAGGTACGCCTGCATGGTTTGCCTCAAGCAACACCCTACCAAGACTCTCAATGTTTGCTGTTGAGGGAAAAACCAGCACACTAATCTGCTGCAGAAAATCCCAAATCCTGTGATAGGGTAGCTCACCGAGTAAAACAAGATTGCTTGGTAGGCTGGTAATCGGTAAAGAAAGCTCACCAACCGCCAGTATTCTATGCCTCAACTTTGGAGCAATATTAAGCAATTGATGAAAGTTTTTCTCATAAGAGCACCGTCCAAGATAGCCAATTACAAGCTCCCTTGGTTTTGGTTTGGGCTTGAGCTTTGGAAAACTCTCAATACAAGGGTAACAAACAAATGTGTTCTCTGCAGTAAGATGCTCAAAGAGTTTTATGTAAAGGTTTCTTGTGTAGTTTGAGGGAAAGAGTGCAACATCATCTGGCTGTATCAAATCAGCACAAGCCAGCTCTTGGAATAAGTAACTCGTATGGAGCGTGGCTTGCACATCCCTCACTATTCTAAACCTCAAACCAAGGAACTTTCTCAGATAATGGAATATGAAAGCATATGGGCCATTATTGGTTATGAGCGTATCTCCTGGCTTGAGCCGCTTTATGCCACTAGATATAAAGCCAAAGAAATTCTTTATTGGTGTGGCTTGACCATATGCCTTAAGAATCTCACTAATTCTCTTGTAGTATAGATTGGCTCCAGTTACCCTCTTCCCCAGTTTGTAATCGAAATAATACAACATAGCAGAAACCAAAGAGATTATTTATTTAAATCTTTAGTGGGTTTGAGTGAGGAGTAAGCTTTATAAACAAAACATCTTTCCTCAGCCACTGTGGGCCCGTAGCTTAGTCTGGTTAGAGTGCTCGACTGATAAGCCCTTTAGAAATCGAGTGGTCCGGAGTTCAAATCTCCGCGGGCCCATCCTTCTCATAAACTACAGGAAGCTACTCAAGAAAGAATTAGCATAAAACCATCATCATTGTAAGTGGCTAAGTCCTACTCCTGCGCTAAATTTCTATAAAAGCTTTCTAAAGGATTCCTTAAATTCACTCACATTTAACCTGTGAGTGGTCTAAGCGTGAGTGCATGCCCACTTTTTCCCTCAAGGCTTTATTGAATAAATGTATAAAATATCACAACAAGTTTTATATATCAGTTTTTATTTTGAAATAATAACAGTTATTTGCAACTGTATAATTAATTTGAAAACGAGGTGGAGGGAATGGAATGGAAATGGCTAGTTAGTTTGCTAATTTTGGGAGTTCTATTTGCATTTGGTTGTGCACAAAAAGCCCAAATAAACCAAACGAGTGTGTATGTGTCCTTCTTTAATGAAACAGAAGAGAACGTAACACCTGAAAAGGTCATTGTGGAAGAAGTCAATGTCACGCCTGAGGAGGTTCCTGTTGAAGAAGCCCCGACCACTGTGGAAGAGGAAGAGGTTGCTCCTGTTGAAGAGGTTCAACCCAGCCCTGCTCCTGTTGAGGAAGTGCCAGAGGGGATACCTGTCAAAAGGTTCGTTGAGGGAGAGCTTGTAGAATTGAGTGTAAAGGCAGTGGACCCAGACAATGACCAGCTTACGGTTATGTATAGCAAGCCCCTAGATGAAAACGGAAGGTGGCAGACTGAGATTGGGGATGCAGGACAATACAGGGTTAATATTTCTGTGTCGGATGGTAAAACTGTGGTGAGCAAAGAGGTCTTGCTCATTATCGAGCCAAAGAACAAACCGCCTGTAATAGAGATTCCAGACGAGATAACTGTTAAAGAGGGCGAAACTGTGAAACTTGAGCCAGTTATAACAGATCCAGATAATGACGAGGTTACAGTTACTTATACAGGGTGGATGGATTCCCCCACTTACACAACTGGTTATGAGGATGCTGGTTCATACATTGTAACTATTATAGCCAGTGATGGTCTAAACAGTGTGGCAAAGGATGTTAAGGTGAACGTTATTAATGTGAACAGAGCACCAGTGATAGCCCAAATTCAACCAGTGAAAGTTACAGAGGGTGCCTTGGTGAATATATCGCCTGAGGTGAGCGACCCCGACGGTGATGAAGTGAGCATCAGTTTCTCAGAGCCCCTGGACGAGAATGGACAATGGCAGACCAAAGAGGGGGATGCAGGAGAATACGAAGTAATAATAACTGCAACTGATGGTAAGGCAGTAACCACATCAAAGGTAAAGATTAGTGTAGAGCCACTAAACAGACCGCCAGTGATACAGAGGATACCAGACATTGTGGTGAATGAGGGCGAGATTGTGAAGATTGAGCCAGTCATCATTGACCCAGACGGGGATAGCTTCACTGTGTCTTACTCTGGTTGGATGCACTCAGACACAAAGGTGACCACATACCAGGACGCTGGCACATACACTGTAACAGTGACAGCCACAGACAGCAAGGGCGCATCATCATCCTTGGATGTCAAAGTCACTGTGAATGATGTGAACAGACCGCCAGAATTGGTAATAGAGTAAAAACCCTAACAAGTTTTTTAAATCTTTTTTCTTTGTCTTTTGTTTGTGATAAAGAGAATCCAAGCAATTACCAATGATCCAGTGGTTGATTTAGCCCTGGACACCCTCAAGCTTGGCAAACAGTGTTTGATATTTGTTAACACAAAACGCTCTGCTGAGCACTGCGCTGAGGTTATATCTACCCAGATTAAGGATACCAACCTTAAACAGCTTGCTGATAAAGTCATTTCTGTGTTACCACAACCCACATCGCAGTGTAGGCGGTTATCAAGATGTGTTTTGAGGGGTGTTGCTTTTCACCATGCCGGGCTCCACCCTAGGCAGAAGGAGTTGGTTGAGGAAAACTTTCGCAAGGGCGTGCTCAAGATTATCTGCTGCACAACCACAATGGCTGCAGGTGTGGACCTCCCTGCCTTTAGGAGCATTATACGAGACTTGAAACGCTATGGACATAGGGGGATGGAGTTCATACCCATATTAGAGTACCACCAAGCAGCGGGTAGGGCTGGAAGACCAGGCAAAGAGGAGTATGGCGAGTCCATTGCAATTGCCAGGTCAGAGGGTGACAAAGAGGAGATCATAGAGATGTTTATTAAGGGTAAGCCAGAGAGGATATACTCTAAACTGGCTGTGGAGCCGGTGCTGAGAACCTATCTGCTTAGTTTGGTGGCAACAGGTATTGCAAAGAGCCAGGAGGAATTGCTAGCTTTCTTTTCAAAGACATTCTGGGCAAAACAGTATGAAGACATGAGCGGGCTTAGCAGCATAATTCTCAAGGTTTTAGGGCTTTTGAAGGAGTGGGGGTTTATTGAGGGCCATGAGAATGGGTTTGTCTCTGCTGGTGACTTGGGCAACTCAAGGTTGAGAACAACACCTTTGGGTAAGAGAGTAGCCGAGTTGTATCTTGACCCTCTGACTGCACACCATTTGGTAGAGGGCTTGAGACAAGCAAGGGCTGCAAATTTAACTGAGTTCTCTTGGTTACAGCTCATATGCTCAACACTCGAGATGAGACCATTACTGCGAGTTAGAACTCGAGAGTTTGACAATTATCAAGAGATGTTGG